>NZ_JBEZKL010000319.1:0-1018 GCF_040704695.1 Streptomyces sp. NPDC048411 | reverse complement strand
GCAGAACCCGCCGGGATGCCCCGGCGGGTTCTGCCGTCTATGCGTCCGTCGCGTCGGTCGCTTCAGTCACGTACGTTGCACCGTTGTGTCCGACGCCTCCGATGCCTCCGGAGTGTCCGGAGTGTCCGACCAGTCGATCAGGAAGTGCTTCAGCTGGTCGTCCGCCCTGACGAAGCGCATTCCTGCTGCCACCATGACGTGGTGGGACGCGATGTTGTCGAGGTCGGCATCGCCGTTCACGGCGGCGATGCCCTCGCCGCGGGCGAACTCCAGCAGCGCCCGCAGCGCCTCGGAGGCGTACCCCTTGCCGCGCGTCGCAGGGGTCAGGCCGTAGCCGATCGTCACCCGCCCCTCCGCGTTCGGAGCGCCGTGAAAGCCCACTCCGCCTATGGTGTGTCCGTCCTGGCGGAGGCGGATCTCGTAAGGGCCGAACGGCTGGGGGTTGCCGGCGTCGGCGCAGTGTTCCAAGAAACGCCCGGCCACGGCCGCGTCGCCGTCGGTGGGGTACTCCGGTGCCCATAGGGCACCCGGCCCCGGACGGCGGGCCACTATGTTCTCCGCCTCGGCGGGACTCAACGGGTGGAGTACGAGTCGAGGTGTCAGAAGATCTCCCATGACTCGTTGGACTATCACGGCGGCGAGCTTCGGCGCACCGGAGTTATCGGAGTATTTGCTGCCTGAAGGAGTGGGTACCAGGGCTGGGTACCGCTGATACGGGGAGTGGGCCGGTCCGATCCGCGCGGAGCGCAGGGCCCGTCTCGCCGACCTGCAGGCATACAGCGAACCCATTCATGAGCGGGGCATGGTCACCGTGTCGGTGCGCGTTTCTTGACGACGCCCACCGCGGGGTGACGTACCGCATCACGGGCCCCGGCCGACGCAGGCGGCACCTCCCGGGCCGACGCACGTGGACACGGTCCGGCCGCAGCCCGGTCGAGCCGATGTACATGCCAGGTCGCTTGCGGACCGCGTCCAGGCCCTCGAGGACGGTGATCGCGCTGGCGTCGTACGAGGCAGC
>NZ_JBEZKL010000318.1:0-1059 GCF_040704695.1 Streptomyces sp. NPDC048411 | reverse complement strand
TGAAGGCAATGAGCACGCCAAATTTCTGTAATGGCTGTACGGAATGCCTCATTCGTCGGCGAACTGCCGACTGCGGCATGAGAACGTGATCTGCCGCCGGGGAGGCTGACGACTCGCCTGCCCCGTCGGCCTCTCACTTTTTCGAGCCTTCTTCCGAGCACTGTTGAGGTCTCTGTGCCTTCTCACCGCATATCCAAGAAGCGTCGCCGCATCTCCCTGGCCGTGGCCGGCGCCGCCGTTCTCGCCGGTGGCGCGTTCGCCGCCGAGGCCGCCACCGCTACCACCGTCTCCAGGCCCGCGCCGAAGATTTACACCGGGCATGTCTTCGACACCTGCACCGCACCGTCGCTGACCACCATGAAGGGCTGGTACAGCTCCTCCGTCTACCGCGGTGCCGCCGTGTACGTCGGCGGGAAGAACCGCGGCTGTGCGCAGCCCAACCTCACCGCGTCCTGGGTGAAGTCCGTCAGCGCCACCGGGTGGAAGCTGGTCCCGCTGTACGTCGGCGCGCAGCCGCCGTGCCAGACCAGCGCCAACCCCGAGAAGATGACCGCCACCAACGCCGCCTCACTGGCCGTCACCGACGCCAACGACGCCGTGGCGAAGGAGGCCGCCCTCGGTATGAAGCCGGGCAGCCCCGTCTACCTCGACATGGAGTACTTCGACCCGAAGAACACCTCCTGCGTGAACACGGTGCTCACCTACATCCGGGCGTTCGACAAGACGGTCAAGGCGAAGGGGTACTGGTCCGGCTTCTACGGCTTCAGCAACTCCAGTGCCGCCGTCGTGGCCAACGCCACGAACCGCACGGACCTGCCGGAGATCCTCTGGTACGCCCGTTACGACGACGTGTACTCCACCACCACGGGCTTCCCGTACGCCTCGACGCTGTACACCGGGCACCGCCGGGGCCACCAGTACGCCGTCAACAAGAAGGTGACGCACACCGGCGGCACGCTGACGATCGACCGGAACGCCTGGGACGCCCCGGTCGCGATCGTGGCCGGCTAGTGCTCTGACCACATACGTTCACCGGGTTGGCGTTGTCTTTGGGGAGGC
>NZ_JBEZKL010000317.1:0-1098 GCF_040704695.1 Streptomyces sp. NPDC048411 | reverse complement strand
CTAGGGCCTGTTCCGGGTTGAGATCACTCGGTGGGGCGGAGGCTGCGGATCCAGATGAGGGAGCCGCGTAGGTGGAGCCCTGCGAGGTAGCTGGCGGAGGTCTTGTCGAAGCGGGTGGCGAGGCCGCGCCAGTCCTTGATCTTGTTGATGCAACGCTCCACGCTGTTGCGTTCCTTGTAAAGATCGGAGTCGTGGCTGACGGGCCGTCCGCCCCGGCTGCCCTTCTTCTTGCGGTTCGCAGCCTGGTCCTTCTTCTCCGGGATGACGGCCTTGATGTTGCGTTTACGCAGGTGGGCGCGGTTGGCGCGGGAAGAATATGCTTTGTCGCCGGCGACGGCGTCCGGGCGGGTGCGGGGGCGGCCGACCGGGCCGCGGACCTTGATGCCGGCCAGGACGGCGGTGAACTGGGGGCTGTCGGCGGACTGCCCCGGGGTAAGGACGAAGGACAGTGGGCGGCAGCGCCGGTCGGCGGAGAGGTGAACCTTTCCGGTCAGGCCGCCACGCGAGCGTCCCAGGAGGGCCGCTTTCAGCCGGGCCCGTCGCCGTCGGCGCACTCGCCGACGCTCTTCACGTTCCGGGCTGGCGGGTTCGGCGCCCGTCCCCGTCTGCCCTTTTCCTCCCTTGCGCGTGCCCCCTTTTCCTCCTCGGCCGCCTTCTCCAGCGCGGTGAGGACCTCGGCGTCCACGACCATGCCGGCGGCGTCGTGGTGGGCCCGGGCCACAGTGGAGTCCACGCTGACCAGGCTGAGGTCGACCTGTCCGCGCGCGGCGGCCTCGGAGATCACGCCGTCCATCAGGGCTTCGAAGACACCCAGGTCACGCCACTGCAGGAACCGGTGGTAGACCGTTGTCCAGGCGCCGTGGTCGTCGGGCATGTCCCGCCACGGGCTGCCGGTGCGGAACCGCCACACCACCCCTTCGAACTGCTCCCGCAGCCGCTTTGGGTACGGGCCGAACTCGCCTATCGGCAGGAACGGCTCGATCAACGCCCACTCGTCATCCGTCACTTCAGACCGCGTCACACCAGCCTTCTACCAGCACGGAAGGTGACACGGGGCAGAAAACCGAAAATCTAGATCTCAACCCGGAACAGGCCCTA
>NZ_JBEZKL010000316.1:0-1108 GCF_040704695.1 Streptomyces sp. NPDC048411 | reverse complement strand
GCCAGCTACCTCGCAGGGCTCCACCTACGCGGCTCCCTCATCTGGATCCGCAGCCTCCGCCCCACCGAGTGATCTCAACCCGGAACAGGCCCTAGGAGCATGGGTCAGTAAGCGGCAACGTGCATGCATTTCATGGTCGTTTGCGTGGGATGATCTCCATGTGCGTGGTGGGGTGGTCATCACACATGTACGGATGCCGTGGGACCAAGGGGCGGGGCGTGGTTGACTGCTGGGTCGCCAACGACTCGGGAGTGATATGACCCACGACGTAAGGGCCACTGCGCAGCGCATGTACGAGGCGTTCAACGCTCGTGACCTCGCTACGGTAGAGACGATCTTCTCCGCCGACTTCGTGAGCCATCCGCTGGGCACCATCGGCGTCGACAGCGTCGTGAAGGCGTGGAGCGGGCTTCACACCAGGTTCCCCGACATCCAGGTCATCGTCGAGGACATGGTCGTGGATGCGGACAAGGTCGCTGTTCGTACGACCCTGCATGGCGTCTTGGCGGGCGCAGGCGTCGATGACCAGCCTCCGCCTTCGATGATGGAGATCTTCCAGGTAAAGGACGGTCGCATCGCCGAACTGTGGGGCATATCTACCCTCAACCGCTCCGCGGAGAGCAGCGCGACCCCGGGTTGATCACGTGCGAGATGATCTCGGCGTGGGTAGCGGCGCAGGGTAGTCGACGCGTCGCTGAACAAACTCACGCGCACCATCGCACACGTGTCGAGCAGGGGCGCTGTCACGTTGTCGGAAGTCTGGGTGTCTGACAGTGCGTCGGGGCACGGTGACCCGCGGTCCGGGCCTGCGTTCAGGCCGTGGTTGATCGGCCGACAGCGCCAGTGATCTGGTCCCAGATGGCGAAGCGGATGGTCATCTCGGCTCGGTGGTCGGGGGCGGTGAGCAGGTGTCGGCGGGGTCGGAAGTGGGGTGAGATGCTGCTGAACGCGGACAGAAACCGCTGGGCTGCGCCGGCGGAGCGGAAGCCTTTCATGGCGCGTTCGCGTTGCCTGGTGGGCTGGTGGCTGTTCTCGGCCCGGTTGTTCAGGCCTTTGTGGGAGCGGTGCTCGACGGAGGGCATGACCTCGCGGTGGGCCGCGCCGTAGG
>NZ_JBEZKL010000315.1:0-1150 GCF_040704695.1 Streptomyces sp. NPDC048411 | reverse complement strand
CGTGGGGTGCCGGGCGGCGAAGCGAGGCAAGCCACGAGACGGCAGCCGCCTGATAGCCACACCCAGCACCCCTGGGCGACCCAACCCTACGAATGGCTCGATCAACCCGATCAAGACGGTAGAGCCGCCTGAGAGCCTGTCGGGTGGCCGGTTGATCACGCTGCGATAAGGTCCTCGACGGTCGTGGAGCGAACGGTTTTCCGGCTGTCGTCATGGCTCCAGCGTGATGGCTGCCCCGCGAGACGGACGAGCATCAGCCGGATCATCGCCACCTTGATCATCGCCTCCGAGGTGGCGGTGAGCCGTTCGTAGTCGCGGGCCAGGCGGCGGTTGCGGACCAGCCAGCCGAACGTCCGTTCCACGACCCAGCGGCGGGGCAGCACCTTGAAACCCTTTACGTCGTCGGTCCGCTTCACGATCTCCACGACGATGTTCAGCGTGTTCCAGGCCCAGGAAAGCAGCCTGGAATCAACGGAGTTGGCGTATCCGCCGTCCGCCCAGACCAGTGAGACCGTGCGGAAGCCCTCGGCAAGCCGGGCCAGGACCGCGCGCCCGCCGGCACGGTCCTGGACGGAAGCCGAGGTGACCGCGACGACCAGCAGGAGTCCCATCGTGTCCACGATCACGTGCCTCTTGCGGCCTGCTGTCCGCTTTCCGGCATCGAAGCCCCGCGCCTCTCCGCCCTCACTGCTCTTGATCGACTGGGCGTCGATCACCGCGGCCGACGGCTCGGGGTCCCGCCCGGCTTCCTCCCGCACCCGTCGGCGCAACGCGTCGTGGATGCGGTTCCATGTGCCGTCCCGGCGCCACTCGGTGAACCAGCGGTGGGCCGCGTCGAAAGGCATCAGGTCGTGCGGCAGCATCCGCCACTGACATCCGGACCGCAGCACGTAGAAGACCGAATCGAGGATCAGCCGGTCTCCGTACTTGCGTACACCACCGCCTTTGCGCAGGTCACGGACTGGAAGCAGAGCGCGGATGACCTCCCACATCGCATCGGTGAGGCTGGACGGACAGCATGAGCCGCTGACGGCCCCGGAGTTGTCACACTGGCACACACCACGTGATCATTCCGGGGCCTTCGCCATGCCCGGCACCCACAGGCACCAATCACGCACCGCTTACGATCAGCCACCCGACAGGCTCTCAG
>NZ_JBEZKL010000314.1:0-1188 GCF_040704695.1 Streptomyces sp. NPDC048411 | reverse complement strand
CAACGAACCGCTCCCGCACGCCTGGCACATCGACGACCGGGAGTACCGACGCCAAGAGAAACGCCGCGGCCGCCGGTTCGCGTACACCAGCCTCGATCCCGCCCGCACCGCACTCGTGGTCATCGGCATGGTGTTGTTCGTGCACGTCTCGTCGATCGCGAGCCGTCTGCCGCAGCGCACCGAGGCGTCCTACGCGGCGAAGGCGGCGCTCAATGTTTACAGCCGCGGGCTGGCGACCGAGGTGGGCGAGCACGGAGTGCGTGTGGTGTGTGTTCTGCCCGGTTTCGTGGCCACCGAGGGTGCGGTCGAGCACCTCCAGCGGATCGCCGATCGGCAGGGCGTTGGCGTGGAGGACGTGCAGCAGCAGGTTGTGGATCATCTGAACGTGCCGATGGGCCGGCCCGGCGATCCCGAGGATGTGGCAGAGATGATCGCGTTCCTCGCATCCGGTCGCGCGAAGTGGCTCACGGGAGCCGAGTTCCGGGGCGACGGCGGCATCATCCCGGTGGTGTGACTTCAAAGCCAAGCAGGGGGAGGACAGGGAACTAGCATGAACATCAACCTCAGCGCAGTGATCATCGACGCTGCCGAGCGGGATCCCGAGAGTGCGTTCTGACACCGGCTGCTGGGCGGCTCGATCGCGAAGACCGCAACCCACAACTTCCTCCAAAGCGACGGGTTCCCGGTGTTCGTGATCCAGCTGGCTCCGGGGCATGTCCCCCCGCAGTGGCCAGAGGGCAACTTGCAGCAGATGCACGTCGATCTGACGACGGACGACCTCGCGGCCGCGTACAGGCTGGCGCTCGAGGCGGGTGCACGTCGGCTGCAGCCCGCTGACGACGTCGACCCCGCATCGCGGAAGGGCGGCCGGGTCTACGCCAGCCCGGCCGGGCACCCCTTCTGCCTCTGGTCGGTCTGAGCTGCGCCGGGCGCCTGGACCTGCTGCTCTCTGCTGTCGCCCAAGCTGCAGCAGAGAGCAGAGAGCAGAGAGCAGAGAGCAGAGAGCAGAGAGCAGAGAGCAGAGAGCAGTGGCGTTCGGCGCTCGGCCTTACCGCACCGCCGCGCGCTCGTGCAGGTAGTCGGCCTAGCTAGTTGAAGCTCCCCCTTTGACCTGGACAGCCTGATACTGGGACGGAAGGTCCCGGAGGAAGCAGTTACAGGCAGTGAGCAAGAAGAGCAATATGAGCA
>NZ_JBEZKL010000313.1:0-1214 GCF_040704695.1 Streptomyces sp. NPDC048411 | reverse complement strand
ATGTTCGAGCGCCGGTACGGGGAGGGAGAGCGCCCGTAAGCCCGCTGACCCCGCACTGCCCAGGAGTCTTCCGCCGCACCCGGGGCGCGGCGGAAGACTCCTGCCGTCACCCCCTCTACTGAAGCGCGTATTGCCCGGTGGGCACGGACCATTACACCAAGGTCGCCAACTTCCAGAGCCAGTCGTACGAGCTCCGTGGGAACCCCGAGTACTGGCAGCCGAAGAAGCAGCGGATCGCCGGGATCCGGGTGCTCGGCTTCTCCGGGAACGACAGCGCCAACCTGGCGTTCGAGAACGGCGAGGCGTCGGTCTTTTGGCCATCGACGTGACCGACACCCGGCATGCGCAGGGCAGGATCGGACTCAATGTGTTCGGTGGCCGCGCCTACCAGGACACGTACGTACGCGCACTCCAGGAGAGATCTCACCCATGCCCGAAACCGTCGACACTCTCGGCTCACCCGGCTCGCCCGGCTTTCTGGTCATCGGCGAATGCGTCGCCGACATCGTCCGGTTGCCGGGCGAGGACGACCGCGTCCACCCCGGCGGCAGCCCGGCCAACGTCGCGTACGGACTCGCCAGACTCGGCCGGTCCAGCACTCTGCTCACCCAGCTCGGCCCGGATGCCGAAGGCCGGCTGATCGCGGCCCATCTGGCGTCCGCCGGAGTCGTGGTGCGTACCGACGGCTCCACCGGCTCCACCCCGTCCGCCTCGGTGGCGCTGGACGCGGCCGGCCAGGCCGCGTACACCTTCGCCATCACGTGGACGCTCTCCCCGGTGGAACCGGAGCGGCCGCCGCACCATGTGCACACCGGCTCGATCGCGACGGTCATGGAGCCCGGCGCTGCCACCGTCGTCGCCGCCGTGGAGTCACTGCGTGGCGCGGCGACCGTCAGCTACGACCCCAATGTGCGGGCGGCCCTGATGGGCGACCACGACGCAGCCGTCCGCCGGGTGGAGCGCTGTGTCGCACTGAGTGATGTGGTCAAGGCCAGCGACGAGGACCTGGCATGGCTGTACCCGGGGCAGTCCCCGGAGTCCGTCGCCGCGCGCTGGCTCGGCACGGGCGGCCCCGCCCTCGTCCTGGTCACCCGGGGGGCGGACGGCGCGCTCGCTTTCCCCCCTGGAACCCGGCGACGATGGCGATGTTGCCCTCGTCGATCGAGGTCCGGATACGGCCCGGCGTGACATCGATGATGCGCGCTTTGTTGTGG
>NZ_JBEZKL010000312.1:0-1235 GCF_040704695.1 Streptomyces sp. NPDC048411 | reverse complement strand
AGCCGACCTGAGACGAACGTACTTACAACCCCATTACCTGTCATATCGGACAGATCCATGGCGTCGCATCACAGGGCCGACCGGGTGTAAACACCTCGCCCCCATACCCCTCATCACAACCTGACTATCCGTCAAATAACAACAAAATAAGCCCCCCTGGCACACGATTAGCCCGCCCGAGCGACAATCCCCCCACCCCCTCACCCACCCGGCAGCACCCCACCCCAACCCACCACCCCCACCACCACCCCGAACGCCCATCACCCACCACCCCACCAATACTTACGTCGGACGAGCCCGTAAGAAGCCGTTGTCTTTCCGACTGTGATCGCTGCGTTTTCGCTGCTCAGGCATGATGCCGACGGTTCTGCGGCAGGGACGACACGTCGTGTTGTTTCGTCGGGGAGGTGTGCAGGTGCCGTCGGTGATGGGGGTGTTGGAGGTTCGAGAGTCGGCCGTCCGGGTGCGGGTGGAGAAACTGCGTGCCGAGGCGGACCGGGTTCTGGCCGAGCTGTCGGACGCGGAAGCCGTTCTGGAGCGGCGGGTTGTGGCGCTGGCTGAGCTGACCGAGGCCCTGGCGTTTGGGGCTGTGCCGGAGGAGCTGGTCCGGCCGGCACCGATTCTGGCCGTGGTGAAGGAGCCCGTGCCCGGGGCAGTGGTTCCCGAGTGGCGCGAGGGTCTGGCAGCCGGGTGCTCGCGCCGGAGTACCGGCGGCTGCTGGCGGTGCTGGAGGCCGGCGGCGGGGAAGGACTGCGGGCGAAAGACCTCGCCGCCCGGCTGGGCCTGGAACTGGTGTCGGCGAAGGTCGAGGGTGTCCGGGTGAAGGCGAAGCGGCTGGTGGCGCGGGGCTGGCTGGCAGAGGACCGGCCGGGGCTATTCACGCCGCGACACGGGCAGGGGCGAGCGGGCGGGTTCTGCGGTGGGCGAGGCGGCGTCCCATGAGCATGGTCATCGACCACATCACCACGGCTTCGCTGCTGGCGGGCAGGGTAGCCCTCCGGCTGCCCGCCCTTGCCATTCATCCACGCGATGCGGTCGGCGAGGTCAGCCGCCTCGGCGCCTTCGGCGTTGAGCAGTCGCAGCTCGATCTGCGCCAGCCGCTCGGTGATCTCCGCCAGCTGCTGACCAGTGTCCGCACTCGCACCCACGCCTGCCCCCGCAGTCCGCGCCCACGACAGCCTGTCCCGCGTGCCCCCGATGGGTTCTACAGATCCCGCCGGACCTACCGGTGCGGC
>NZ_JBEZKL010000311.1:0-1300 GCF_040704695.1 Streptomyces sp. NPDC048411 | reverse complement strand
TCACCGCCGCCGCCAACTACGCCGCCCACCGCTACGGCTCCATCGACCACGTCAACTCGGCCTACTGACCGGACGTGCCGGTAGTACGGCCGAACTCGGCCGGAACATGCCCCGGTCCCGGCCTTGCGGACCCGCCCCCAGGTTGATCGGTCGATCCTGGAACGGGTGATCCCGAGGCCGGCCGCGTCACCGGGCTCTACTGGCCGATCGTGGCGAGCCTGGGCACGATGCGCGCGACGAGCTGTTCGGCGAAGCTGACCGGGTGCCGGTCCGGCAGCACCTGGACCGCGCTGATGCCGAGCTCCGCGTACGCCTCGACGTCGGCGAGAAACGCATCGGTCTCGTCCAGGACCGGCCTGCTGAACATCAGGGTCTTCTCGATGGCGTCGTAGTCGCGCCCCACCGCCGCGCAGTGCTCCCGCAGAACGTCGAGCTTGTGGGCCACCTCGTCGACGTCGGTGGCGAACAGGTTGCACGCGTCCGCGTACCGGGCGACCAGCCGCAGCGTCTTCTTCTCGCCCCCGCCGCCGATCATGATCGGCGGCCGCTCCCCGATCGGCTCCGGCACGCAGAGCGTCTCGGCCAGCTTGTAGTGCCGCCCCTCGTACGGACCGTCGTCCTCGCTCCACATCTGCAGACAGATCTGGAGCGTCTCCTCGAGCCGCTCGAACCGCTCCGCCACCGGGACGACCGGCACCCCGAGCCCACGCTGCTCCCGCTCGTACCAGGAGGCGCCGAGCCCGAGCACCGCCCGGCCGCCGGAGAGCACGTCGAGGCTGGTGACGATCTTCGCGAGCAGGCCGGGGTGGCGGTACATCACGCCCGTGACCATCAGCCCGAGCGTCATCCGCTGGGTCAGCGCGGCCACGTACCCGAGGGCCGTGTACCCCTCCAGCATCGGTTCGTCGGCCGCGCTCTGCGGGGTCTCCATCTGGAAGTAGTGGTCCATCACCGTGAACGACGCGACCCCGCCCTGGTCGGCGATCCGCGCCGACTCGGCGAGCGTGGGCGCGATGAGCGCGGGGTCGGCCGGCTGCGAGTAGTTCCAGTAATGCAGACCGAGCTTCACGTCCACTCCTCCACGCCGGACACCTTCGGCAACCTTGTGCAGTCCTCGTCACGTTAGGCGCATCCGGCCGTACAGGCATGACCTGTACGGCCGGACGGGTGCCGAGGCCACGTGCCGTGACCCGCGATGTTTGCCCCGTGCGGAGCGTCGTCCGCTGCCTTCGCCGCCTTCCGCATGCGGAAGGCGGCGATACGGGGGGCGGACCGCTGTGGCCGGGTGTCGCCGTGGCGG
>NZ_JBEZKL010000310.1:0-1323 GCF_040704695.1 Streptomyces sp. NPDC048411 | reverse complement strand
TGAAGCTCCCCCTTTGACCTGGACAGCCTGATACTGGGACGGAAGGTCCCGGAGGAAGCAGTTACAGGCAGTGAGCAAGAAGAGCAATATGAGCAAGCGGTATACGGCGGAGTTCAAGCGGGATGCCGTTGCGCTGGCGTTGTCGTCGGACAAGACGGTCACCGAGGTCGCCCGGGACCTGGGGGTGAGCCCGGAGGGTCTGCGAGGCTGGGTGAAGCAGGCCAAGGCCGACCGGGGCGAGGGGTCTGCCGGGGCTCTGACCAGCGCCGAGCGTGAAGAACTCGCCCAGTTGCGGCGCAAGGTCCGCGAGCTCGAGAAGACGGTCGACATCCTGGGAAAAGCGACCGCCTTCTTCGCGCAGGACAAGATGAGGTAGACACCGCCACGCGGTGCCGCTTCATCGACGCGGAGAAGGCATCGGGCGGCAATCCCGCCGGTCACAGCGTTGCGCTGCTGTGCCGTGCGCTGGGAGTGCCGCGCTCGACTTACTACGCGCACCGGGCGACGGCGTCGGCGCGTCGAGCCGCGTGGCGCGAGGAGGAGCGCCTCGTGAACGAGATCCGAGTACTCCATGCCGGGTCACGCGGCGCCTACGGGGTCCCGCGGATCCACGCCGCCCTGCGGCGGGCCGGGCGGATCATGAACCTGAAGAAGGTCGAGCGGCTGATGCGCAAGCACCGGATCGTCGGGATCACCCGCCGCCGGCGTCGGGGGCTGACCCGGCAGGCGAAGCGGGCGGTGTTCGCCGCCGATCTGATCGTTCGGGACTTCACCGCACCCCGCCCCGGGATGCGGCTGGTCGGTGACATGACCGAACTCGTCACGCTGGAAGGGAAGTTGTATCTGGCGACCTGCATCGATCTCGCGACGCGGGAGGTGATCGGCTGGGCGATGGCCGACCACCACCGCGCCGAGCTGCCGGTCGCCGCCCTGCGGATGGCGGCCGGACGCGGCACTCTGGAGGACGGCTGCATCATGCATACCGACCGCGGCAGCGAATACACGAGTGACGAATTCCGCACGGAGATACGGAAGTTGCGCATGAGGCAGTCGATGGGGCGTGTCGGTTCTTGTTACGATAACGCTGCCGCGGAAAGCTGGTTCGCCGTTCTCAAAGCGGAGATCGGAACCACCGTCTGGGAGACCCGCGAGGCCGCTCGGGCCGATGTCTTCCGTTACATCGAGATCGAGTACAACCGCAGCCGACTCCGCAGGCACCCCGAGTACGGGTACGTCACCCCGCTCGAAACGAGGATCTTGCTCAGGCAGGACCTCACCCCCGCAGCCTAAAAACCCGCTGTCCAGGCCCCAGGGGGAACTTCA
>NZ_JBEZKL010000309.1:0-1340 GCF_040704695.1 Streptomyces sp. NPDC048411 | reverse complement strand
AGATGCCCCTATGTTTCGTCAAGTGGCTGAAGGTCTCTGTGCGGCCGTCGGAGGCTGCATGTGCCGGTAGAGCTCGCGGGCCACGTAGCGTTTGAGGCAGCGGATGATCTCGCGCTTGGACATGCCTTCGGCGGTGCGTCGTTGCAGGTATGCCTGGGTGCGTTCGTCCCAGCGTATGCGGGTCATCACGATGCGGTAGAGGGCGGCGTTGGCCTGCCGATTACCGCCGCGATTCAGGCGCCGGCGCTGGGTCTTGCCTGAGGACTGCTCGACCGGGCTGACGCCGCACAGGGCAGCGAAGGATGCCTCGTCCGTGAGACGGTCAGGGTTGTCACCTGCGGCGATGAGCAGGACGGCAGCGCTGTCGGGGCCGACGCCGACCAGGTCCAGCATCTGAGGTCGGCAGGAGCGGACGGCCAGGGTGGTGCGTCGGGTCAGCTCCTTGACCTCCGCGGACAGGTGCTGGATCCGTATGGCGAGCAGGCGCATCGTGAAGACTGCCTCGCCCCGCTCGTCGACGAGTGCCGCGCAGGTGGCGACCAGAGCCGGGTTGGTCAGGCCGGTGAGGAGGTCGCGCAGGTCGGGGTCGATGTCCAGCAGGACGGCCTTGAGCTGGTTCATCGCCTGGGTGCGGGCCTTGATTGCCGATTCCTTGGCCAGTCGCAGGACGCGCATGTCCGCCGCGGGGCCGTCCGCGGTCTTGGGTGTGACCGTGGCGCGTCCCGACAGGACGGCGCGAGCGGCCGCGTCCGCGTCGATGGCATCGGTCTTGCCGCGCTTGCGCCGGGTGGCCCGGTCGGGCTGGTTGACCTCGACGACATCAATGCCTTCTCGGCTCAGAGCCCTGGTCAGTGCGGCTCCGTAGGATCCGGTGCACTCGACACCGGCGCGACGCAGGACACCGAACGACCTTGCCCAGGTGATGAGTTGGCGATATCCGACAGCGGTGGTGGGGAACTCCTGGTGGGCGAGTGAGGCTCCCAGCGTAGTGATCACGGCCGCGACGTGGATGTCCTTGTGGGTATCGACCCCCAAGATCACATCCTCTGCCAGGTCCGGGACATGCTGCGTGGGCAGCGTGGGTTGGGGCATGCTGGTGACGGTCACAAGGCTCCTCGGACTGGGGCTGGTGGCCGACGCCGGTCCGATGGGCGGTCAGAACTGTGACGGTGCTTTGTGCAGCAAAGCCCCTATCGGGACACGTCCACAGGGCCGGCGGCAGCGAACACCGCAGGGGGCCGGAAGCCGACAGATCTACTCCAAGGCACCTGCGGCCAGTTGTCGCACGGGTCAGGCTCGGGCCCCCTGCGGCACACCACGAGTCTCACAGTTGTCGCAGA
>NZ_JBEZKL010000308.1:0-1358 GCF_040704695.1 Streptomyces sp. NPDC048411 | reverse complement strand
CATCTGCCCACGGCGACCGCCGCCATCGACTCCAGGACCGCGCGGTACATCGCCGCGAGACGGTCCGCGCCCTCCCGGCCGAGGATCCGCGGGTCGACCGTGAGCAGCAGGCCGCTGCCCCTGGCCGCGACCGCCAGCCCGAACTCCGTCGCCCCCTCGCCATCGCCGGACTCGGTGTCGACGACCTCGCTCTCCGCCTGGGCGTCCGCCAGGTCGAGATAGCTGAACCTGACGTCGAGCAGGCGGGTTCCGTCGCCCAGTTCCCGCTGCATCACCGGCATCGGGAAGCGGCGGTGCGACCAGAGCGCGCCCTCCTGGTCGAAGACCTGGCGGATCAGCTCGGCCCAGCTCCGCGCACCGCGCCGGTAGGGGAAGGGCACGGTGTTGAGGTACATGCCGTAGACCCGCTCGGCGCCCACCATCTCGGGACGGCCGCTGGAGACCAGGCCGGTGCAGAAGGCGTCCTCGGCGGTGAGCTGGCTCATCACCTTCAGGTGCGCCGCGTGCAGCACGGCCTTCAGCGAGGTGCCCGTGGCGCCGGCCGCGGCGCGCAGTCCGGCGGTGAGATCGGTGAGCGGTACGTGTACGGTCCGCGCACGGCCGCCCGGCTCGGCGTCCCCCCAGCCCGAGGGGAGTTCGAACGTGGCGTGGTCCGCGAGGATCTGCCGCCAGTAGTCACGGTCCTCGTCCGAGGCGAGTGAGGCCAGCTCGGCAGCGACGAAGTCCGCGTACCGGACCTCGGGGGTCTCGACGACGGGCAGGGTCTCCCCGGCGCGCAGCCGCAGATAGCCCTCGACGATGTCGCTGAGCAGGGTGCGGTGGCTCCAGCCCTCCGTGATCGGGTGGCAGACACTCACCGACAGCCACCACGCCTCGTCGGACTCGACGAGCGCCGAGATCCGCAGCAGCGGGGCACGGGACAGGTCGAACGGGTTGGTCCGCTCGCTGACGATGTGCGCCCGGCGTGCTTCGGCCTGCTCCTCGGCCGTCCGGCCGCGCAGGTCGTGCACGGTGACCGGGATCTCCGCCTGCGCGTGGATGAGCTGCAGCGGCACCTCGAAGCCTTCGAGGTCGAAGGAGGCCCTCAGCATCTCGTGGCGTTCCACCACGGCCTGCCCGGCACTGCGCAGAGCCTCGACCTCGAACGGCCGGCCGTCCTTGATCCGGAACGTGGTGGTGTTGTGGTACTTGTTCAGCCCGTCGTCGGCGAGCATCTCGACGAGCATGCCGAGCTGCACCTGCGCCAGCGGGAAGGCGTCGGTGAGGCCGGCCGGGAGCTTGGCCCGGTCCTCGGCCCCGATCAGGGCGAACGGAGCGACGACGGTGGACTCGGTAACCGGTTCGCCGCCGGTGAGCGC
>NZ_JBEZKL010000307.1:0-1365 GCF_040704695.1 Streptomyces sp. NPDC048411 | reverse complement strand
GCAGCCAGGTCGTCGACCTCTACCTCTAACTTTCCGCCACGATCGTCACGCTCCGTATGGTCATCCGCCGCGCCACTCCGCTCTACCGCTGGGACGGACGCCCGACCGCCAAAAGGCTCAAGTGACGCCTACCGCAGGGTAGTCCAACGAACGCCACAGATCGACCCATGACGGATTTCGGTCAAGTTGGCGCCGCGTACATGACGGGCCCTCGTCAAAGCTGGCACGCTTCCGTTCAGTCGCCGCAGAGCACACCTGCAAACGCACGCGCACCACACGATGCGGCGATCACGTCGGACACCGTCCGACCCACTCGCACCTCCAGCTCTACCGGGCGGCAACACCCTCGCCTGCCCGGCTGACTCCGGCCGTGCACACCCGGCCGCTGCAGAAGGAGTTCCGTGTGACTCGATCCTCCCGTAAGGCCGTCGCCGCGAGCGCGTTGATAGCCGGCGCCGCGATGATCGCGGCCGCGCTGCCGTCCAGTGTCGCCACCGCCGACACCATGAGCCAGACCCCGGCCAAGGCCCGGGCCCGCGCCGGCGCACTGCCGGTGCAGTTGTCGCCGTCGCAGCGTGGTGAGTTGCTGGCCGCGGCGAACAAGTCCCGGGCGGTGACCGCCAGGTCGCTGCACCTGAAGTCGCAGGAGGCGCTGATCGTCAAGTCCGTCCTGAAGGACGCGGACGGCACCCTGCACACCCGCTACGAGCGGACCTTCGCCGGACTGCCGGTCCTGGGCGGCGACCTGGTCGTCCACACCGCCGCGAACGGCTCCGCCAAGGGCGTCACCAAGGCCACCAACGCGACCATCACCGTCGCCTCCACCACCGCCGCCAAGAGCGCCGGCTCCGCGAAGACCTTCGCGGTGGGCCGCGCCAAGGCCAAAGGCGTCGCGAAGGCGAAGGCCGGCACCGCCCGCAAGGTCGTCTGGGCCGCGTCCGGCACCCCGACCCTGGCCTGGGAGACGGTGGTCGGCGGCACCCAGGCCGACGGCACCCCCTCCGAGCTGCACGTCATCACCGACGCCAAGACAGGCAAGAAGCTGTTCGAGTTCCAGGGCATCGAGACCGGCGTCGGCAACAGCAAGTACTCCGGCCAGGTCACCATCGGCACCACGCCGGCCGACGGCAGCTACTCGATGACCGACGGCACCCGCGGCGGCCACAAGACCTATGACCTCAACGGCGGCAGCTCCGGCACCGGCACGCTGTTCACCGACGCGGACGACACCTGGGGCGACGGCACCGCCAGCGACCGGCAGACCGCAGCCGTGGACGCCGCCTACGGCGCCCAACTCACCTGGGACTATTACAAGGACGTCCACGGCCGCAACGGCATCAAGAACGACGGCGTCGGCGCCTACTC
>NZ_JBEZKL010000306.1:0-1369 GCF_040704695.1 Streptomyces sp. NPDC048411 | reverse complement strand
GCCAGGACCTCGGCGACGAATTTCGGGGCGCCGCGGGAGTCTGCTGCCTTGCCCCGGCGCATCCGTACTGCGGCGATCACCGGCCTTGAGTTGGGTGGCTTCGTTCACTTCAAGCGGCAGCGTTTATCTGCCGCTTTGGACAGCAGTTGGTGATCTTGACACCTCTGGATGTTCATGAGAAATAACGTCAGGGTGCCCACATTGCCGGATACCGGAAAGCAGTCGCGCAGACCGTCTGCCGTGCCCGGCAGGTGAGGGGCCGCGTCCGGGCGGTCATCATGATGAGCCGGGGGCCTGGCGTTCTGGGGTCCGCCGGAGGTGAGAGAGGAAGTCGAGGGTGCTCGGGACCGTGACAGAGGTGTTCGACAGGGCCGTGGACGTGCTCACGGTGGCTTTGGGGCTGGGCTGCGTGTGGGTGGGATGGCGGGCCGTGCTCCGGCCGCGTCAGCCGCCGATTCTCCAGGGAAGACCTGTGTGGGTGGTGCGCGCCTGGGGGCTCGGCTATGTGTTGCTGGGGATCTCCCTCACCATCGAATCGGTGACCCTGATGGCCGGCGGGGAGCCGGGCTGGCCAGCGGACGTGATCCGCTGGGTTGCCGGACCTCTCGTGGTCGGCTCATTCCTGGCGGCGTTCCTTTCCCGGCGGTGGGAGCGCCGTCGGACCCGGGCCATGAATGAGAGGCGGCAGGCGTGAACCGGGCCGTCCCCTGGAGTGAGGCGGCGCTCGTGGCCGTTGCCTGCTGGGCGGTCAGCGGTCTGGGATACGGCGTGCTCGCCGCCCTCGACGCGCCGCACGTGCCCGTTGCGCCCCTCATCGTCATGGGGCTTTCCCAGTGGTTCTGGGCGAGCCACCGCTTTTGGCTGGCCGGGGTCGCGGCGAGCCTCGCGGGGCCTGTCGTGCTGTTCGCTCTCATCGACGTCCTGCGTCCGGGTCTGGGCCGCTACGTTGCGGACGCGCTGGCCACGGGGGCCGCGGCGACAGTCGCCTTGGCCGTCTTCACCCTGGTCGGCCGCGGAGCGGGACGCCATCGTGACGCAGCACGCTAACCAGTTCGTGGGCCACCGCCTCATCCTGCAGCCCGAGCCGGGTGCCGTCCGGCAGCACACGTCTAACACCGCATGTGAGGGCTGCCCAGGTGCAAGGATCCCAGTGACTTCAAAACTCGTGAACATTGCCTGACCGTGGGTCTGGGTGCCTCCCAAACCCATACACAATCGCCGTCACGACTCGTGAACAAAGCCAAGTTGGGGGTGCAGATCGTGGCGAGGAGGGTGTGCAGGGTGCGGATGCCCTTGAACCGGCCGTACTCGGCGCCCTGCTTGGCCCGCCCGTAGACCCGTCTATGGGTGGAGTCGACATCGATGAATG
>NZ_JBEZKL010000305.1:0-1375 GCF_040704695.1 Streptomyces sp. NPDC048411 | reverse complement strand
AACATAACTGTGAGAGTTCTTCTGCGGCCCGGGATGGGTTGCTGCCAGGCTCGGCGCTCGTGATCCGGTATGACTCACAACATAACTGGCGCCCCGTCAGGGGCTGCCGTTCCCCCGAGATGTCTACCGGGCACGGGCGTCGGCCTGGCCCACCCGTTGGCTTGATCAGCAGCTTGTCCGCCTTGCGGCGTGACTCATCACAGTTCCGCCACGCGGTGACTCCACCCAGGCCGACGCCGTTCACGGCCGTCTCTTGGAGGAGAGCAACCGCATGACCATGCTCGCAGAACACGTCGACGGCGTCATCGGCGTCGACACGCACCGCGACACCCTCGCCGCAGCCGCCGTCAGTCCCATCGGCGCCGTCATAGCCAGCACCGATTCCCCAGCCAACGCCCGCGGTTACCGACGCCTGCTGGACTTCGCCCGTCAGTACGTACCTGGCCGCCGCTGCTGGGCCCTGGAAGGCGTCGGCAGCTACGGCGCCGGCCTCGCATCCTTCCTGGCCCAGGCCGGTGAGCAGGTCGTCGAGGTCTGCCGACCCAAGCGAGCGGCCAACCGGGGCGGCCGCAAGACCGACATGCTCGACGCCGTCCGAGCCGCCAAGGAGGCCCTGTCCACCGAGCATCTGATCCAGCCTCGCCTCCGCGGCGAACGCGAGGCACTGCGGGTGCTGCTTGCCACCCGCCACGGCGCGGTCCTCGCATCCACTGCTGCGATCAACCAGCTCAAAGCCCTGATCGTCTCTGCGCCGGACGAGCTCCGTGCCGAGCTGCGGAAACTCAAGCGTCCGGCCCAGATCACCTACTGCGCTCAGTTCCGGGACCGCCCGGCCCAGGACCTTGAGCACCGGATGACAGTACGGGCCATGCGGTCCACGGCTCAGCGCGTCCAGGCCTTGCAGGCCGAGGCCAAGGAGCTCGAGAACGAGATCCTCGCCCTGGTGAGGCAGCAGGCCCCGGAGCTTCTCGGCCTGCTCGGCGTCGGACCGATCACCGCCGCCCAGATTCTGGTCAGCTGGTCTCACCAGGGACGATTCCGCTCGGAAGCCGCGTTCGCCTCCTTTGCAGGCGTCTCGCCGATCCCCGCCTCCTCCGGACTGACCAACCGGCACCGCCTAAACCGCAGCGGAGACCGGCAGCTCAACCGGGCCATGCACACCATCACCCTGATCCGCATGCGACTTGATCCCGCCACGAAGGCGTACGTCGCCCGGAAGGTCGCGGAAGGGAAGACCTCCCGTGATGCGCAACGATGTCTCAAACGAGTGGTCTGCCGACAGATCTTCAAGATCCTCGAACACGCCGACCGAAACCGACTTGAGAACGCCGAGAATCTCACTCAAGCGGCTTGACACGACATAGCAGCCTCGGGG
>NZ_JBEZKL010000304.1:0-1430 GCF_040704695.1 Streptomyces sp. NPDC048411 | reverse complement strand
TCCGGCACCCCCACCCCCGCACCGCCACCGCCCTGAACAGCTGCCATCGCCATCCACCCACCACCCCGGCCGCCACAGCGACCCACCACACCCCTGTTGCTCCGCCGGTGCCGCCGCGGCCCGGCAGCCCGCATGTGCGGGCCCGGTAGGGGCGGCGATCCTTGACGGTGCTTCGTGGCCGGCTATCGGGGGCATGGCGAACGCCGGGTCGCAGATCGGCTCCGGGGCCGGCGGAGCCCACCGACGGCATCCGGCGGCCCGGCCGCAGGGAGGACAACCCGTTCGAGAAACTCGCCCACGCCCAGGGAGCGTGCGGCCGGATGCGGGCCGGCCCTGGACGGCCTACGGCCGGCCCGCCCACGGCCAAGGGCGCCGGGCAGTCACACGGCCTGCTCCTTCGCCGCTTCGAGGCCGGACCGGCGGACATCCCGCCCGGCCGGGAAAAGCCGCTCGGCGCGAAGCGGGATTGCGCGGACGCGGGCTCGCCGCAGGGCGCGGCCGGCGGTGCCGGGGATCCGCTGGGGGTTGCGCGCGGGATCACCAACGGTGCCGGTCCCGCACCGGGCCAGGGGCCGCGCGCCGGCGGGGCCACCGCCGAAAAGCCCTGCGGCGCGCTGAGGGCGGAGGAATGCCGCGATCTCTTACGGACTGCGGCCGACGACCGCCGCGGCGCCGGACGGGACGTATATATACGCGTATGCGCGCGCCGGTCCGGAACGCGACGAAGTCCTGCGGCAGCGTCAGGCCCCCGGCCGCCGGATCCCCCGCCACACCGTTGAGCTTCGTGACCTGTTCCGGGACAGGGCCGCCGGCATCACCGGGCTGCTGCAAGGTGTCCGCGCACCGACTGGAGTCAGGCGGCGGCAGATTCTCGTACGGGCGGTGCTCGCAGGTGCAGCGGCAGGCACGGTACCCGCCGGGGCCAGTGGCGCACCGGTGCGGCGCCGAAGCCGGCCGGGGACAGGACGGATGCCCCGTTCGAACACTGCGAGCGCAGCGGCCGGCGTGGGCGTGACACCGGCCGCCGACACCCCCTGGGCGGGCGCCGGGGCGCCACCTCGGGGGCCGTGCGGTCGCGGCGCGCGGCGGCGAGGTCTTCGAGGCCCCGGACCGTCTTCCCCGCACCGTGCGCCACAGCCCCGAGCCCCCGCGGTTCCGCGGCTCCGCGGGCGAGGAGGATTCCGTGGTGGAAGACCGTGCGGCGCGGTCGTGACCGTCGTCGAAGAAGGCGAATGCCGCACGGCAGGGGGTACGCGCCGCGTGCCGCCGCTGTCATGTGTGCCGTCGCGTGCCGCCGCCGGACCGGTCACGCGCCGGCCGCCGGTCAGGATCCCTTGCCGGTGCGCGCCAATAATTGCCACCCACCGCCAATACAGCTTGTTTATTCGTCATTACGGTGCGCGAATATGGCGCCCTTTATATGACGCAGA
>NZ_JBEZKL010000303.1:0-1455 GCF_040704695.1 Streptomyces sp. NPDC048411 | reverse complement strand
CTAGTAGGGCTTTGTTAGGTACCCCGGATGATCAAGCAGGAGTAGGGTTGTGATCTTCTTTGAGGTGTGACACCTGAGGAGATGGAAGAGGTCCGTCCGCGTCTGGAGGCGTTCGCGGCTCAGATGCTCGGCTCGCTGGCCCGTCGGGACCAGCGGGCCAAGGGCGAGATGTATCTGCGTGGGCTGATGCTGGACGGCAAGCGTAAGTCCATGCAGCCGATGGCCGATCGCTTGGGCGTGGACCACCAGCAACTCCAGCAGTTCGTCTCCTCCTCCACCTGGGACTACTCCAAGGTCCGTGAGCGGACGGCCCGTTGGGCTGCGGCGCACATCTCTGCCCAGGCGTACGCCATCGACGATGTCGGCTTCCCCAAGGACGGCTACGACTCGCCGGGGGTGGCACGGATGTACTGCGGCGCGCTGGGCAAGCGCGGCAACTGCCAGATCGGGGTCAGCGTGAACCTGGTCAGCGACCGTGCCTCCTCCGCCGTCGACTGGCGCCTGTTCCTTCCCGAGAGCTGGGACGACACCAAGCACGGTGACGACGCGTTGCTGGCGGAGGCGATCCGACGCCGCCGCGCCAAGGCCGGCATCCCCGAGACTGCTCGCCACCGGGAGAAGTGGCGCCTGGCCCTGGACATGCTCGACGAGGTCCGCGAGGGCTGGGAGCTGCCAGACCTGCCGGTCGTCGCCGACGCCGGATACGGCGACGCCACGGGCTTTCGCGAGGGCCTGACCGAGCGCGGCCTGACCTACGCGGTCGCGGTCAAAGCCACCACGACCGCGCACCCCGGCGACGCCACGCCCGAGCGCCCGCCGTACTCCGGGCAGGGCCGCCCTCCCGTGTCCGCCTACCCCCAGCCGCACACCACCCTGCGCGCGCTGGCCCTGGCCGCCGGACAAACGGCCACCCGCACCGTCACCTGGCGCCAGGGCAGCAAGGCCACCAGGCACAACCCGAATGCCGAGATGCGCTCTCAGTTCCTGTCCCTGCGGGTTCGCCCGGCCAACCGCACTATCCGCCGCGCCGCCGACGGCTCCCTGCCCGAATGCTGGCTGCTCGTCCAGTGGCCACCCGACTCCGCCGAGCCCACCGACTACTGGCTCTCGACGCTTCCCACCGACACCCCACTACGCGAGCTGGTGCGAATCGCCAAGATCCGCTGGCGAGTCGAGCACGACTACCGTGAGCTCAAGGACGGTCTCGGCCTGGACCACTTCGAGGGCCGCAACTACCTCGGCTGGCACCGCCACGTCACCCTCGCCGCCCTCGCCCAGGCCTTCTGCACCCTGCTACGGCCGACCCAAAAGCCCCTGCGCCGGCCTGACCCTCTACGCGGTCCTCCGCGAACTCCAGGCCCTCCTGGCCACCTGGACCGGCGCCTGCTCGATATGCGGCCAACCTGCACCAACCCCCGAACCCCACCACCGGACCTAACAAAGCCCTACTAGTGC
>NZ_JBEZKL010000302.1:0-1473 GCF_040704695.1 Streptomyces sp. NPDC048411 | reverse complement strand
ACATGACCTGCGACACCGCACGCCGATCGCACGCACCGACCACCGCTGCGCCCGCGCTTCGCGCGGACGACGGGGAACTCAGAACAGGCCCTAGTCGCGGACGCCCCTAGGAGCCGCCGCCCTCCGCCCGGGCCACCGCGCCGCGAGCCGCCCGGGGCGCGCGCCCCGGGATCCGCGCGCGTGCCCGCCCCGTGCAGGTTCGGCGGCGGTGCGGTCTTCGCGCGCTCCGCGTCCGGTTCGCGGCCGGAGAGGGCGGGCGTGGCGTAGTGGCTCAGCGCCTCGACGGGGGTTGTGAGCTGCTGTCGGTTTGCTGAGCTGAAGTGAGTGGTGGTGAGCGGGAGTGAGTCCTGGCGGTGGGGGGGAACGGGAGTTCTGGGGTCGAATGGGTGACCTCGGCGGCTGTGGCTCGTTGGGCCTGGTAGCGGGTGCCCGGCCTTGAGGAGGTGATGTGGTGGGTGGATTACGGAAGCTGACGGCCTCGTTCGTGGTGCCCGGGCCTTGCGGGGTGGCGGTCCGGGATCGTCTCAAGCGCCTCACGTCCCAGGACGAGAGGGTGCTGCGCGCGGTCGGTGAGCATCAGGGTGCGCTTGCTTCCCGTGATCTCAAGGCCCGTTGTGCGGACGGACACGATCACAGCACCGATACGTGGGCGGCACGCAAGCGGGAGCTGACAGCACTGTCGTCGTCGCGGATCGCCGGTGCGATCACCAAGGCCACGCACGATCAATGGGCACTGGCGCGCCGTTGTCAGGCGGCGCACATCCAGAAACTGGCAGCCGGGATCAAGACGCTGCGGCACCGCCTGTCCCTCCCGATCGGGGAGCCCGGAACGAAGCGGGCCGCGGGCGGCTACCGGTCGAAGAACGAGTGGTTCCGCAAGTCCCGTCGCCTCGCGATGCTGGAGGCGCGGCATTCCGCTGCTGTTGCCGAGTGGCAGGCCGGACAGGTGAAAGTGGTACGGGGCGGCAAACGTCTCCTCAACACCCGCCACCACCTCGCCCAGTCCCAGCTCACCGAGGAGCAGTGGCGGGAACGGTGGGAGGCGGAGCGCTGGTTCATCGGTGCCGATGGCGAGTCGGGGAAGCGGTTCGGGAACGAGACGATCCGCGTCACCCCGGACGGTGAGGTCAGCATCAGACTGCCTGCCCCGCTCGCGCACCTGGCCAACGCCCGGCACGGCCGGTACGTCCTCACCTCCCGTATCGGCTTCGCGCACCGGGGTGCGGAGTGGGCCGACCGCATCGAAGCGAACCGGGCCGTCGCCTACCGCATCCACCTCGACGTGGACCGCGGCCGCTGGTACCTCACCGCGTCCTGGCAACGCCCCGTCGTCCAGACCATCCCGTTGGCCACCGCCCGTGCCCGGGGCGTGGTCGGTGTCGACACCAACGCCGACCACTTCGCCGCCTACCGCCTCGACCAGCACGGCAACCCCATCGGTGACCCGCACCGCTTCCCCTACGACCTGTCCGG
>NZ_JBEZKL010000301.1:0-1482 GCF_040704695.1 Streptomyces sp. NPDC048411 | reverse complement strand
GGCCCGGCTGGGCGTCGCCGACGCGCTCGGTGAGACGCCGGCCACCGCAGCCGAGCTCGCGGCGGAGGTGAACGCCGAGCCGGCGCCGCTTCGCCGGCTGCTGCGCGCTCTGTCCTGCTACGGAATCTTCGCCGAGACCGCCGACGGAAGCTTTGTCCACACCGACATGTCCCGACTGCTGCGCGAAGACGACCCGAACAGCCTGCGGTACATCTCCCTGTGGTGCACCGAGCCCTGGACCTGGGAGGTCTGGCCGCGGCTGGACGACGCGGTGCGCTCCGGCACGAGCGTCTTCCCCAACGTGTACGGGAAGGGGTTCTTCGACTACCTCCACGACGACGCGCACGAGTCGGCGCACATCTTCAACCAGGCCATGACCACCTCCAGCATGCAGTCCGCGCTGGATGTCGCCGAACTCCTCGACCTCGCAGGGGTGTCCGAGGTCGCCGACATCGGCGGCGGTCAGGGGCACGTGCTCGCCAGCCTGCTGGAGAAGCACCCGAAGGTCCGCGGCACGCTGATGGATCTGCCGGGCGTGGTCGCGCGCGCAGATGCCCGGCTGCGGGACGGCGGAGCGCTCGCCGGACGGACGAGCATCGTCGCCGGGGACTGCCGCGAGGCGATCCCCATCGAGGCGGATCTCTACATCATCAAGAACATCCTGGAATGGGACGACGAGAGCACGCGCAGGACGCTGCGCAATGTCATGGCGTCGGCCCGCCCGGGTGCCCGGGTCGTGATCATCGAGAACCTGGTCGACGACACTCCGTCGATGAGGTTCACCACCGCCATGGACCTGCTGCTCCTCCTCAATGTCGGCGGTGCGAAGCACACCAAGGAGAGCCTGATCGGGCGGATGGAGGAAGCAGGGCTGGTGGTCGGCGACATCAGTCCGGTGAACGGATATCTGCACGCGTTCGAGTGCACCGTGCCCAGCTGAACCGTTTCGCCTCACGCAATCGCCCCGGGTCCGGCTCTTCAGCCGGACCCGGGGCGACCGTCGTGCGTCTCAGGCGCTGGAGTCGCGCTCCCACCGGTAGAACTCGTGGGCCATCGCGTCCTTCGGACCACGCCAGGTCTGCGGGTCGTACGGACTGATGAAGGCGGTGAGCTTCTGGCTGAGGTCCTGGAACTCCGGGTGCTGGTGCACCTTGGCAATCTCCGGGCCCGGTGGGCGGTCGGACTCGATCAGGTGCAGATAGACGTCGCCGAACTGGAACAGCTTGCGCTGGTTGACTCCGACGAGGTGCGGCAGTTCGCTGCGGTCGGAGGCGGCGAACAGTTCGGAGATGTCCGGCGCCGACTCCGGCGCCATCCGGGCGACGATCAGAGCGTGGTGCATGGGCGGGATGCCTTTCTGATACCCGGCCGGTACCCCGCCGGGGCGGCGGGGTACCGGCCTGACGCGGGCGGGCAGGGGGGCAGCGGGCGGTGACCGGGGCGGTACGGAGAGAGGAAGAGCGGGGGGGAGGGGAAGAGTGG
>NZ_JBEZKL010000300.1:0-1522 GCF_040704695.1 Streptomyces sp. NPDC048411 | reverse complement strand
GCGAAGAGGTCGACGAGCGGAAGGAGCCGGAGATCAGGGAGATCCCCGTCAGCGGATGGAACGGGGCTCGCCAGTTGCCTGTGCCCTCCAGTAGAGGACGCCATCGGCGCTACTGGTGTCGAACCCCGAGGCGTACAGATCTGGCCGTCCGTCCCGGTCGGCGTCGCCGATACCGAGGAGGTGGCGGCGGTACGAGCCCCAGCTGGCACCGATGCTGACGCGGGGCGCGAAGGTACCGTCTCCCTTGCCAAGGGTGAGCCACAGGACGCCGTCTTGTCGCGGGCGACGAGGTCTCCGGCCGCGGCTCCGGCGAATTTGCCGGTGCGGTCAGTTGGTTGTAACGAATGCTGGTCACCACGCGAGATCTAGTGAGGCAGAGTGGAGCAAAGGCCCTATAGAGACCTACTGGCGCCAGGCAATGAAAAAGGGTCCGCGAGCAGCATTTCTGCTGCTCACGGACCCTTCCGTTCGTGTGGCGGCGCCAGGGTTCGAACCTGGGTAGGCTGAGCCGGCAGATTTACAGACCGCGCCCAGCATGCCCGCGGACCAGGCACTTCCTCAGTCGCTGGATGTGGCGCCCCATACCGACCCCACAGGGCAGCGCCAAGAGTTGCAGAGCGCTACCCCAGAAGCCGCTTGACCGCGGCCACACCCCCACGGTCAGTGCTCACAACGGCGATGATGCGCCCCGCCCATGCCGAACGGGGGCGGGTTAGGCCCAGTCAGTGCACGAGTTCAGCAGCGTGTCCCCCTCGAA
This sequence comes from Streptomyces sp. NPDC048411, assembly GCF_040704695.1. Taxonomy (NCBI): domain Bacteria; kingdom Bacillati; phylum Actinomycetota; class Actinomycetes; order Kitasatosporales; family Streptomycetaceae; genus Streptomyces; species Streptomyces sp. NPDC048411. The sequence continues at coordinate 765 of NZ_JBEZKL010000300.1, read as the reverse complement.
GCGTGCTATCTGAACACCCTTCTCGTAGATGCCATAGCTGCTCTGAGCAGTGGTTTCCCACACCTTCGTGGTACCGCTGCCACCGGTGTTGGAATGCCACGGCCATGTGAGGGTGGAACCGCCGTCGGTCTTGGTGAGGTATCGCACCCGGACGTGGTGGCCGTCAGCTGATGTGTCCTTCACGCTCAAGGTCACCGCCACTTCACCACGCGGATCCGAGCCGTTCACTGAAACTGACGATCCAGATGCCCCCGTGGTGGAGCAGCTTGCGGTCTTAGTGATAGCTGCTGCAGCAGCACTTGACGTAGACGCGGCGCCGACCGTAAGTGCACTCGCAGCCAGCAGTACGCCGCAGGTACGTCCCATTACCTTTGCGTTGAGCATGCCACTCCCCTTGGATTGATCTTCGCGACTCGTAGATCAAATCAGGAATTCCGGCAGCCACAAGAGCCTTTTCGGTCACCCAGTCAGACAGTTCTGTCACGTACGGTCACAAAACGTCAGATCGCGGGAACCCGAATACTGCCGCCACATCGGCGACTTCGTCGGGACGACGATCGGATCCTCTCTGCCCTTCCGCTGGCGACGCTGCCTAGTCCCGGCGGGTCAAGACGCGATCTGTCAGCCTCCACTGGCTGGGCCGCAGCCTTCCCGCAACCAGGGCAAGGGCACCGCCGTTTGACCGCTGTCTGTCGGCCCACCTGGACGTACCTGCGTGGAGACCTGGGGCGGGAGCTCCGCCCCAGGTCAATCCGCCGGGGTGTG
>NZ_JBEZKL010000299.1:0-1587 GCF_040704695.1 Streptomyces sp. NPDC048411 | reverse complement strand
GGGCGGATGACTGTTCTCGGCCCGGTTGTTCAGACCCTTGTGGCAACGGTGCTCGACGCAGGGCATGACCGTGCGGTGGGCCGCGCCGTAGGAGCAGAACTTGTCCGTGACGATCACCCGCGGTACCCCGCCCGTCTTCGTCAGCAGCGTGCGGAAGAAGCGCCCGGCCGCAGCCGGACCCGCCGCAGGCGCCGCGCGATGTCATGCTTCCACTCGCGCAGGCGGGACGACGACGTCGATCAGCCCGGTGGCCACGTCGTACACGAGCCCTGAGACGAGGACTCCGGCCCGAAGCGTCTGCTTGAGGATTTCGACGTCGACGCGGACGGCGGCGACCGGGTCGGTGACCGCCTTGGCGTCCAGGTTTCCGGCCGGAACTTCGAAGTAGTCGGCCAGCAGCTCGGGGAACGCGGCCAGGTCCGTGATCCCGCAGTCGGTGTGGTGCAGGACCGCATAGTGGGAGTCGCCTGGGCCAGGGCCGCCCGTGCGGGCCTGCATGACCTTCGAGAGCATCCCCAGCGTCCGGAGCGTCGCGGGCGTGACCCGCCCTCCGACGTTGCGGATCACCGCTGCCTCGCCGAGCTTGAGCCCGAGCACGTCGGACGGGTCGACACGAGGGTCAACGCATCCGATGACCGTCAGACTGCCACTGGGCATGAGCCTGAGGTTGGTGAATGATCCGCCGTCGGCAAACCCGGCGTTCCGCCTGGCTAGCTCGCCCGTGTCGATCACTGTGACTGTAAACCCTTCTTGCTCTGAGCCTGGACCCCGGTGACGCCGACGGCGACCTCCAGTTCCGAGAACACCTCGTTGACCGTGTCGATCAACAACAGGCCAATGCGTCCCGCCTCATACTGTGGCACCGTCGGGCACATAAGCCTCCTTCAAGGCTCGATTCACTCCGTACCGACAGTAACGGCCCTGGGTGAAATTGGGCCGCATTTCCCGCTTGGCCTCGACGAACGCCTGCCAGGGCGCTGTCACGTTGGCTGACGGGGTGGGAGGATCCTCGGGCTGATCCTGAAGAACTGGCGGAACCTCACCAAGCTCCGCACTGACCCCGCCCGCGCCACCCACCTGCTTCGCGCGCTGCTCGTACTGACGAACATCGAGGCCACTACAGGAAATTGATCTCTACCGCAGGCGGCCCGCGACCAGCACAAGCACCCCGGAGCAGCGTCACTGAGCCGGGATCGGCTGGGTGAGGTTCACCGGGTTGCCGTCGGGGTCCTGGATGTGGGCGACGCGCTGTCCCCACGGCATGTCGTTGGGGCCGCCGCGGACCGAGCCGCCCAGCGCCGTCACCCGGCCGAGCGTCTCGTCGACGTCGTCGACACCGATGCTGAGCAGGATCCGCGGTGCCGCCCCGGTCCCCGGGTTCGTCTTGGCCACCAGCCCAAGGTCGGTGTCGCCGATGCGCAAGCCGAGGTAGAAGGCCGGGCCTTTTGCCGGTACCCGGAAGATCTCCTCGGCGCCGAACAATTTCGTATAGAAGCCGACCAGGACGTCCTGGTCGGCAGTGATGATCACTGGCTGGATGGTGGACATGGCACTCCTGTCGAGAACGGTCGTGTCGCTGAGTAGACC
>NZ_JBEZKL010000298.1:0-1655 GCF_040704695.1 Streptomyces sp. NPDC048411 | reverse complement strand
TCCCGTAGTGCACGCAGCCCTGACCTCGTTTACTGCACCCCCTCAAACGGCTGGTTGGGGTGGTGGGTGACGGCGCTACAGTCCGCCCTATGACGACGCGCGAACTCCGTCCCACCTGGTTCTACACTCCGGGCGTACGACTGCTCCACGGCAAGGGTGTGGACTCGGCGGTAGGCGCTGGGCAGGCCGAGGACTGGATCGCCCTTGACCGTGGCGTCTGGTCGGGCACCGTCTGCGTGGTCATGGGCTGGAGGCGTCACGGCCGGATCCGGGTCGGCTTCCACTGGTTCGACGACCGGGAGATCGCGGACTGGGACGGGGCCCCGTACTGGCAGGAGCCCGGCCCCGGCCCCGGCGCTCCTTCCTGGAGCCTGCCACCCACCGAGTCCGAGGTCGCTCTGTGCCTCGGTCATGCGGACGCCCGCGTCCGTGCGGCGGCGCTCGCCCGCGCGGAGTCCGCAGCTCTGCCCGCGTCCGTGCTGTCGCTCGTCCTGATCCGGTGCGCGGACACCGACGGGCGGGTACGGGGCCTCGCCCGCGCGGCCCTCGACCGCGCGCTCGCCGGCGCGGACGAGGCCGTGCTGCGGCAACTGGCGCCCCTGGCAGCGCTGGTGGGCATGCGGCGGCGGTACGGCACGTGGGTGCGGGAGGCCGTGCTCGGGCGCCTGGGCGGGCTGCCCGACGAGGCGGTGGCGCACCTGCTGTCGGGCAGCGGCCGGGAGGCCCGGATCGCCGGCCTGTACGCCGGGGTCGCGTACGGGCGGCTCGGCATGACGCAGGCCTGGGCGATCGCCGAGGGGGATCCCGACGACGGTGTGCGCGTGCATGCGGTGCGCACGGTGATGCGTCTGGCGCTCGCGTCCGGACGGCAGGCCGTCCTCGACGACGTGCGGGCCCGGGTTCTCGCTCACCTGGACGCCGACCGCTCGTACGGCGTCCGCCGGGCCACGCTCGCCGCCGCCGTCGAGGCCGGCTTCTTCCGCGCCCGGGACCTGGCCGTTCTCGCCGTCGGGCACCGGGACCGGCACATCCGGCGGCACAGCTGCGCGGCCGTCCTCGCCGGCGCGGACGGGGACGCCGTCCTTGACCGCCTGCTCTGTGCGCGGGACACGGCCGTGCGCTCCGCCGCCGTCGGGCGGCTGCGCAGCGCCGACCGCGGCGACGAGCTGGTACGGCACCTGGCGGACCCGTCGGCCGCCGTCCGCGCGGCGGTGTGCCGGGAAATCCGTGCGGCGGGCGACGATCCCCGCGCGCACTACCAAGCGCTGTGCGCCGATCCGGCTACCGTCGCACCAGCGGCGGTTGTCGGGCTGGCCGAGCAGCACTGCCCCGAGGACGCCACCCTGCTGCGCCCCTTCACCCGTCACTCGCGGGCCGCGGTCCGGGCCCGGGCGCTGTCCGCGCTGCGGATGCTCGGCGCTCTTCCCGACGACGCGCTGCCGCCGTTCGCCGACGACCCCGATCCTGGTGTGCGTGCCACCGCTCTCGGCGCGCTGCGCGACTGCCCCCGTCTCCTGCGGAACCTGGTCCAAAACCCGCACGACGACGTGCGGGCCCGAGCGCTGTCCCTCCTGTCGCGACACCACTGGCTGGGCTGCGAGGAATCCCTGCCGCTGCTCGACGACCGTGCACCCTGATCCGAGAGAGCGACCTAG
>NZ_JBEZKL010000297.1:0-1659 GCF_040704695.1 Streptomyces sp. NPDC048411 | reverse complement strand
CTAGTACTCCAGCTGTAGATCGTGATCTTGCTGCTTGGCTGTGCGTCAGGAGCGTGGCAGGCGTCAGAGCGCCGTGCCGACTACGTCGCCGTCAGCCCTTGCTCCGCGGCGAAGCTGTGAAGGTAAAGGTCGCGAAGGACGCCGATTTCGGCACCGTGGTGAGCGGCTTCGTCCAAGGCGTGGAGGGCCAGCAGTAGGTAGCTCTCGTGACCGTAAACGCCAGCGCGGGAACCCATGGGTTGGAGGAGACGGTCATCGCCGAGGGACTCGACCTGGGTTCGGAATCGGGACCAGTCGTTGGCCATCATCTGGACGCCCTCGGTCGCTGTGCCCGGCCACAGGTGCCGGTCGTCGCCGCTCTGGGATTGGCCCTCGAAGAAGCGGCCGTAGCCGCGCAGGCAGTCGGCCCCGATGTGCCAGATTCGCCAGGCGATCGTCGTGAACGGCGCCGGGCGGACATCGCCTGTGGGCCGTGGGTCGGCACGGAACACGCCATCCGCATCCGCCCGGAGTGTCATGCACGAGGCGACGGGCTCCCAGAGGTACTCGGCGTCGGTGAGGCCGTCAAGGCGAGCGAAGGTTCTGGAACGTACGTCGTCAAAGGTTTCGAGCAGGTCGCGGGTGACGGGGCCGGGCGAGGTCATTGGCTACTCCAGGTCGCCGACAGGTGCGGCCACCGGTGATCATCGGTGTGTGAAGACAGAAGATCAGGCGGTGACCGCAGGTCACAGCATAGATCCTGCCCGTTGGCAGGACACGTTCGAGGTCCTGATGGGCCGTATCGCGGGGCGGTTTGCCCGGGTGGAACCGCGACGCCGTGCACGGGCGTTCGTGCTCGGGCTGTTGTCCGACCTGCCGCGCAAGAACTGCTGGACGCTGGCCGAACACGCCGGGGATGCGACCCCGTATGGCCTGCAGCATCTGCTGTCGAGGGCGAAGTGGGATGCCGACGCGGTCCGTGACGATCTGCGCGGCTTCGTCGTCGAGCAACTGTGCGATGAGGAAGCGGTGTTGGTGGTCGACGAGACCGGTGACCTGAAGAAGGGCACGGCCACAGTGGGTGTGCAACGCCAGTACACCGGTACCGCCGGACGGATCGAGAACAGCCAGGTCGCCGTCTATCTCGCCTACTCGACCGGCCGGGGCCACGCGGCAATCGACCGGGAACTGTATGTGCCGCGGTCGTGGACCACGGACACGGCCCGCTGCCGGTCCGCTGGGATCCCCGAGGAGGTCGGCTTCGCCACGAAGCCCCAACTCGCCGTCCGCATGATCAACAGGGTCCTGGATGCCGGGGTCCGTGCCCTCTGGGTGGCCGCAGACGAGGTCTACGGAGGCAATCCGCAACTGCGGGGCGCTTTGGAAGACCGACAGACCGGCTACGTCCTCGCGGTCGCCTGCGACCACCAGATCGCCACCCGGGCGGGGAAGGTGCGGGCCGATGCCCTGGTCAAGAAACTGCCGAAACGGGCCTGGCAGAAGGTCTCCGCAGGCGCCGGCGCCAAGGGGCACCGCTTCTACGACTGGGCCCTGGCCGAGGTGGCGGACGAGGGGCCCGGTCACCGCAGTCTGCTCGTCCGCCGCAACCGCAGCAGCGGCGAACTCGCCTTCTACCGCTGCTACTCGGCCAGCCCGGTGCCGCTGGCCACACTGGTGCGG
>NZ_JBEZKL010000296.1:0-1717 GCF_040704695.1 Streptomyces sp. NPDC048411 | reverse complement strand
AGCCTCGATCCTTCAGAGGTGATCGTTGCCGCATAGGGTGATCACTTCGCCCCGTTTGTCCCCGCTGTTCGCGGTCAGGGTCATCGCGTGTCGCTGCGGCTGCGCCGGGTTCCACGGTCCCGGGGTGGTGCGGGGCTCTCCTTCCTGGTCTTCGTCGGGGCGGGGCCTGCTCGTCAAGTGACGGCGGGAAGTTGGGCCAGGCGCTGCCAGGCCAGGACGAAGGCGGTTGCCCAGGGCCAGTCGGGGGCGAGGCGGAGGTGTCGGCGGCGGGCGTGGGCGGCGAGGCGGGCCGGCAGGTGGTAGATCCGGAACCGCATGGTGTCGGGTTCGGCGTCGGCGAGCTCGTCCTGGTCGTGCAGGGCCAGGAGGCGGAGCCAGGCGTCGAGGTCGGCGGCGAGGTTCGCGGCGAGCATCCAGCCCTGGTTCGTGGTGAAGGATTTCGAGGGCAGGTTGTGCAGGCCCATCGCCTTGTTCGTGCGTACCCGGTCTTCGACGACCGCGTGGTGCCGGTGCAAAGCGTCCAGCCACTGTGCCTGGTGGGAGCCGGGTATCCGGGTCATCTTGCAGATGTTGGTGGCGATGACCGAGTACTTGAAGCCGGTCTTCTTCTCGAAGTCGGTCAGGTCCTTGAGGTGGCGGCTGGAGGGCTTGACCCGGCGGACGATCAGCCGGAGTCCCTTGCTCCAGCCCTCGCGTGCGCTCAGCCCGCTCAACTCCGCGACCCCGTAGTCCTCCTGGAGGGTGCCGTCCTGGTTCAGGGAGACCTCCCAGGCCGTCTCGGGCAGGCGGGCGATGGCCTGTTCGTCGGTGTCGGTGATGGTCCAGCCGGTGGTGAAACGGACCGTGCGCCGATGGGTGTTCAAGCCGATGAGGTGTTCGTGCAGGCCGTGGGTGGCACCGGCGCCGTCGACGCGGATCAGGAGTTTCGCGGCCGAGGAACCGGGGATCTGGGCAAGCGCGTCGGTCAGGACCGTGAGGTGGTCGGCGACCGTGTTGCTGCCGGCGTTGCCCGGCCGCAACAGCATCGCCAGGCACTCGGACGTGTTCGCGCACCAGGCGGCCAGCGGATGGAACCCGAAGGTCTTCTTCCAGGTCGCCCGCGCCTGTTCCTTCTTCGATGCGGCCGTGATGATCGTGGCGTCCATGTCGACGATCACCCAGTTGTGCAGGCGTTTCCCGGCGACGGTGAGCCAGGGGAAGCCGCCGGGCCGCAGGGCCAGCCACGACCACACCATCCGGCGGACGCGTGCCCTGGCCCGGGCGAGCGCCGCGAGCCGGTCGGCATCGCACAACTCCAGGGTGCGGTGCACCGTGGAGTCCGAGACCGCAGGGCCGGTCACCCGCCCGTGATGCAGGGCGAGTTGCTCGGCCTCGGCCACATTGCGGGCACCCAGCGCGATCGCGATCGCCAGTTGGACGAACACCACCGCCCGATCCCGCCACCCCGGCCCGCCCGACGGGAACACCCCAGCCAGCGCCTCCGTCAGCCCCGACCGGTCCGCCAGCCGCCGCAGCAACACCATCCCGGCATACCCCACCAGCCCCTTCCCGTCAGCCCCCACGACCAGGCCACGGTCCCACCCTGTACGCTCGCTCACCAGAAAGGTGTCCTGATTCTTGCAACCGATGCTTCCTCGACAGTCGCATCCTCGCAGGTCAGGACACCTTTTCTGCTACCAGGCCGTCAGACCGGGCAATTCCGCTGAATAGTCAGGGT
>NZ_JBEZKL010000295.1:0-1728 GCF_040704695.1 Streptomyces sp. NPDC048411 | reverse complement strand
TCAGTCGGTCCTACGTTGGTGTGCGGGTTGATCAAGGCCAGTCGTAAGGTCTTGAGGCCCAGAGACACCGGGTATGGCTTTCAGTCGGTTGCCCTCGATGGTTCCGTTCACCTGGCCGCCCGGTGTCTCACGACGACTCGGCCGCTGATTAGCGCCTCTGTGTGTCAAGCCGCTGATGCAAGTTGGTCCCGCTGGTCTCGTTTCATGATCCTGTAGACGACGTTCGAGAGACGCCGTTTGAGGGCCCGGCGTGCCTCGGCGGATGTCTTCCCTTCGGAGATCTTGCGGAGGTAGTACTCCTGGCCGCGGCCGCCGTCGCGGATCTGGCAGATCGCGATGATGTGAAGGGCTGAGTTCAGCGCTCGGTTCCCGCCGGTGTTGAGGCGATGGCGTACGTTCTTCCCGCTGGATGCGTCCAGAGGAGCAGTGCCGGTATAGCTGGCGAAGTGGTGCTCAGTGGGGAATCGGGTGACGTCGCCGATGTGTCCCAGGACCTTGGCGGCGAGGACGGTCCCGAGCCCTGGCAGCGATGTCAATGTCGTCCGTGAGGCAGCGAGAGCATCACGCATCTGCGCTTCATTCTCCTTGACCTGGCGGTCGAGCCGGCGAAGGTCAGCCAGAAGATCACGAGCAATGTCGCGGCGGCAGTTGTCAGTCGCGGTGACCGGCCGAATCCCCTTCATCAAGGCTGCGGCCTTCTCTGCCGACAGCCGCGTGGGGGCGCCGCCGGGCATCAGGTCGCGCAGGACCGCGTGAAGGCGGTTAGTGATGCGAGTCCGCTCGTTGACCAGGTCGTTGTGCCGCTCGGTCAGCAGCCGCAGGATGGTGGACTGGTCCTCGGCCGTCACCTTGCGGAGGTCGGTGCGGAACAGTGCAACCTGAGCAATGTGGAGTGCGTCAGCAGGATCAGTCTTCCGGTCGCCTCCGGTGCCCAGAAGCCGCGCCCTGGCCGACAGGGTGGAGGGCACGTCGACGGCGTCCTCGCCGTTGGCTGCCAGCTGCTGGGCGAGGGTCCTCCCAAGGCCGCCGGCGCCCTCGACCGCGAACCTTCGTTCGGGCCACTGCTCGCACCAGCGCATCAGCTGCCCGAAGGTGCCAGCGTTGACAACGAACTTCCGCTGGCCGACCTTGTGGCCAGCGGCATCGATGGCGACAGCGGTGTGAGAGGACTTGTGAGGGTCGATCCCGATAGTGATCACGCGCATCCCGACCTGGAGCTCGAAGCGGCAGAAGTATGCGGTGGGCACCCTGACTTGAAGTTGCGGTCTCACACGTTCATGCCTCTGTCGAGCCACACCGCGCGGGTGCCGGACGGCGGCGGCACGCTAATCATGAGCCAGCCCGAAGGGCGGCAAGGAGCTATGCGAGCCAGTGCCGACCGGCACCCTGGACGCTACGGCTGCAGACCGGGCGTCTGGGGTCGATTCAACAAGTCAGGAGCTGCGAGCCCCCTGTGGTGCATCGCTGAGTAGGACCACGCTGGCGAGGTCGTTCGGGAGAACAGCGCACACCGACGAACCGGAGGAACCCGTGCCCCAGATCTGGGCGGGCGTGGACATCGGCAAGACCCATCACCACTGCGTGGTCCTGGACGGCGAGGGCAAGCGGCTGCTGTCGCGACGCGTGCTGAATGACGAGCCGGAACTGCTGACTCTGCTCGCCGATGTGCTGGCCATCGACGAGGACGCCGTGTGGGCGGTCGACGTCGCCGACGGCATGGCCACGTTG
>NZ_JBEZKL010000294.1:0-1769 GCF_040704695.1 Streptomyces sp. NPDC048411 | reverse complement strand
CTCTCGCCCTGCTCTGCGCCACAGTCGTCTGCGTCGTCGCGATCTGCCGCGCGCACCGGGCCGATGTGGTGGCGGTACTCCGGGCACTGCCCGGACTCGTCACGGCCCTGGTCCGGCGGAAGCTCTGACGCCGTCCGGCCCCGGACGGTCAGCCGCTGGGGTGCTCGCCGACCGGTGCGCCGTCCTTCTGTCGGAGCGCTCTGAGAACCAGGGGGCGGGACATCGCACCGCGGACACGCTCAGCAAGTTCGTTGGCGCTGGCCCCGGTCTTCGCCTGCTCCGCCCGCAAGACTGCCCCAAGCCGGGAGCGGGCCTCGTCGACCCTGTCGAGGGCGTCCAGAACGGCATCGACCGCGTCGGTGACGCTGGGCGGCGGCTCGATGGTCAACGCGTTGACCGCTTCGGCGGCGGGCTCGGACGGAGCGGGGTCGCCCTCCGGCCCGGCGGGGGGTGGTCAACACCTTGCCCAGTCGGGGCGGGAGCGCCGGGGTACCGGTAGCTGGAGAGGTCGAAGACCTCGCGCTGCCACGGGGCGGGCAGTTGGTAACGGCAGGCTTTCGGGTCGTCAGACAGCTGACGGTTGACCTCGTCGCGGTCGAAGTACGCCGGGTTGTACTTGTGCAGACCCCATTCACGCAGCTCGCGGTACCGGGGTCCTTTGCAGGCCCGGATCGCCCGCAGGGTGCGCTCGTAGCCGAGGGGCCCGCCGCAGTCCTCGGGCGGGCAGGCGCGGCGGTCGGCACTGCAGCGCGGGTAGTGGGTGTTCGGGGCGGGCCGGTGGATCTTCTCCACGGTGAGGTGGTGGACCCAGTGGTCGCCGAAGTCGTACACGTACCCAGCACCGGAGCCGACTTCGGGCAGCATCTGCGCCACGGTGTACGCGGAGGGCTCGCGACCGTTGTGCCCGTACGTCTCCCACTGGGCGCCGAACTCGTACAGATGGGAGTCGTCCCAGCCCATGGCGACCTGCATGACCGCGTGCAGCCCGGACAGCGGGGTCCGCGAGTAGAGGTGGATTCGCCGCCACACCACCGGCTCGATGTCCGGCATCGACACTCTCAACTGGTGCACGGTTTCCACGAGCGCCACCGTATCGGCCCGCCCACGCACGTGGAACGGTCTCATCCTGCCGTGCTCATGCGCCCATCGTGGCACTGACGGCGCCGCGGTCCACCCGCCCCATGATCCCCGAACGTGATCGAGGCGTCGCCCGTTGTCAGTGGTGGCTGCTTTCATGGTCGGTTGCGCCGGGTGCGGCGCGTTGCCCAGGGGAGGGGAAGCACGTCGTGGTGCAGGTAGGAGAGTACGAACGCGCGGACGGCACGAAGGTCAGGGCGCACTCGCGGTGGGCGCCGGGGGCACGGCGGGAGCTGACCGTCTTCGCCGTGATCGCCCTGGCGGTCGTCGGCTTCGGCAGCAGCGGCGGTGGAACGGCCGGCGGTGCCGGGGCGGGCGAGCGGTTACCCCGGCCGCAGCAGACCGGGGTGTATCCGGTGCACTTCCCCGGCTGGGACAAGCCCGCCCCGCGGCCGACACCGACGGTGTCGTACCCGATCCGCTGGGACCGCAGCCAGTAGTCGCAGCTCCACACGGCGAAGGGCCCCGAGTCTCCTCGGGGCCCTTCGGTATGACGGGAGGGTGCGCGGGGGTCACTTGGCGACGGTGTCGGGCTCCTCTGCTCGGTGATCCGATGGCGCCATCATCTCCGCGCCGGGCAGCGGCCGGGCTAGAGTCGACGAAGGGCGTCCGCAGCCAGCTCGAATGGCTGC
>NZ_JBEZKL010000293.1:0-1915 GCF_040704695.1 Streptomyces sp. NPDC048411 | reverse complement strand
CTCAAGCGGATGACATGACTCCGGATTCTCGGTTGCGTGACAAATCCTCGCGGCTGCGGTGCTGCCTCAGGGTGCGGTTGAGGGCGCTCGGCGTGCGGTGTCGGGCATCGGGGCGCAGGCGGGGAACTCAGAACAGGCCCTAGGGGGGCGAAACGGCTCGCCAGGCGGTCATGTTCAGCTCGTCGAGCAGCCGTACGTCGCTCCCCTCCAGCGGGAACGTGCGCGCCTCCAGCCCCGGAGCCGGCGCGATCGCCAGCGCGTCGCCCTCGATGAGCTCGCCGCCGGTCGAGGTGGACACCCAGGCGAGCAGCGCGTGCAGTACCTCCCCCGGCTTCAGCATGACCTCTTTCGGCCCCCGGTCGGTACCCATGTACGAGGAGCCCGGGTTCACCGGAACCGGCAGCGGATCGCCCTTGTCGTCCAGGGCCCGCACGGACGGGTAGCCGTCCACCCGGAACGGCTTGCTGCCGCAGTTGGTGAGGGTGAGCGACACGGCCCGGTGGCCCAGCGCCGCTTGCACCTCACCCATGTCCACGACGACGCCGGAGGACGGGCAGTCGCCGGTGACGACGGGGCTCGGGGTGGGTGTGGAGCCGGGAACGCCCTCTGGGGGCGGCCGGTCGGGGGACGGGGCGATGGCCAGGTCGGACGGATCCAGCTTGTCCGCGTGCACGTCCGGCGTGTGCGACGCGCTCGGAGTCGGCTCCGGCTCGCCCTCGCCCGCCGGTACGAGAAATCCGGCGCATCCCGACAGCGTCAGAGCCAGCGCCCCGGCGAAGCAGGCGGCCACTGCCCCTCTCCGCGCTCCGGTGCCCGTCCTGGTACCCGCCGGTCCCCGCATACCCGTGCACCCGCCCCCGCATCGGCCTGCCGCATAGGCGTTCGATCATGTCAGACCGCGGTCCCGCCCCTCACACCAATGGTTGAGCATGTCTACTCCTTCACCTCAAGCAGAACTAAGTAGACCTTCACGGTCGGGGCGGCGGACACTTCGGGCATGACAGCCCCTGAAGCCCCAGCCACCCCCGCAGCCCCCTTCGGCCGCGCCCTCTGCGCCATGATCACGCCGTTCACCGCCGACGGCGAGCTGAACCTGGACGCTGCCGGGATCCACGCCGCCGGTCTCGTCGCCGACGGCTGCGACGGCCTGGTGCTCAACGGCACCACCGGTGAGTCCCCGACCACCACCGACGCCGAGAAGACCGCGCTGCTGCGCGCGGTCCGTGAGGCGGTCGGCGCAGGTGTGCCGCTGGTCGCCGGGGTGGGCAGTGCGGACACCCGGCACACCGTCGAGCTGGCCCGGCAGACCGAACGGGCAGGCGCGGACGGCCTATTGGTCGTGACGCCCTACTACAGCAGACCGCCACAGCCCGCCGTCGAGGCACACTTCAGGCGCGTCGCCGACGCGACCGGCGTTCCCCTGATGCTGTACGACATCCCCGGCCGCACCGGCACCCGCATCGAGCCGGAGACCCTGCTGCGGCTCGCGGACCATCCGCGCATCGTGGCCGTGAAGGACTGCGCGTACGACCTGCTCGGCTCGACGAAGGTGATCGGCGCGGGCTCGCTCTCGTACTACTCGGGCTGCGAGGAGCTCAACCTGCCGCTGTACGCGGTGGGCGCGGCGGGCTATGTGAGTACGGTCGCCAATGTGGCGCCCCGGCAGCTGCGGGCGGTCCTGGACGCTTTCGACGCCGGGGACACCGCCGAGGCGGCCCGGCTCAACCGGCTGACCGTTCCGCTGGCCGAGCTGATGATGTCGTCCGGGCTGCCCGGCACCGTGACGGCCAAGGCGCTGCTCGGCGCCGGACCGGTCCGGGCCCGACCTCAGAATTCCGGATTACTCGCTCCGGCCATCGAAAGCGCGAGTATCAGGGCGTCGACCGTCATGGCCGATCGCGCTCGAATGTTCCTC
>NZ_JBEZKL010000292.1:0-2005 GCF_040704695.1 Streptomyces sp. NPDC048411 | reverse complement strand
CCCTCCGCCACACCGGCCGCGACTACTACCGGCCCCTACGAGCCCTCGGTCTCACCTGACGAACCCAGACAGATCTCGATCATGCAATGCCCCTGCTACCGGACCATCGCCGTCGACGACCTCACCAATGCTCGTGAGCAGGATCCGCAAGGGACGGTCCTGGCGGTCCATATCTCCGAGGACGTAGATCCGAAGATGCGGCGGAACCGCCAGATATGCCGCCCGGAGAAGTGCTCGGTTGGACTCGGCTGGCTCCTGCTGAAAGCGTCGGATCGCAGCCCAGCAACGTTGCCCGGCAGTTGGTCGCTCATTGAGTACTTCGATGCGATCAGCGACTTCCAGAAGAAATCCCTCTGGTGTCAGCGGTTCGCCGTGACGAGAGGCCCACTTCGATGGTTCGTCGGGAAGGGGTGGAGTCTCAGGGTTGGTCACCGCCAATCGGCCCGTTGCCAGCATCTTCTCGAGGCCGGCCAGGTCCGTACGTTCTCCGCAGGTGATCGCTCCATCCGCGAAGACAATCAGGTCGTCGAGGTAGTACTCACTGTCTGGTCGATAACGCCGCCAGATGTGGCACCAGGCCCCATCGATTCTCTCCCCATCCACCATCCGATATGTCGGTCCCCGCCAAGTCATGGGCGCACGCTATCGCCTGCGAGACGATCATGGGAGTGGCACGGGAGTCCCCAGGCCTCTGCTTCCTGCCCGGGCGGAGAGGCCGGGTAGCAGAAGGCCTCAGACTGCGACGGAGAGCAGGTCCACCACGAAGACGAGTGTCGAGCCCGCCGGGATCAACGGCGAGGGTGACTGGTTGCCGTAGCCGAGGCGCGGGGGAACGATGATCTCGCGCCGACCGCCGACCTTCATCCCTCTGACCCCGCGGTCCCAGCCCTTGATGACCTTGCCACCGCCCACGGCAAACTTGAACGTCTGGCCCCGGTCCCAGGAGGTGTCGAATTCCTTTCCGGACTCGAAGGTGACCCCGACGTAGTGAACCTGGACAACCCTGCCCGGCTTCGCCTCAAGCCCGTCCCCGACGACGAGGTCGCGGATTGTCAGCTCGGTGGGAGCGTCACCCTCCGGAAGATCGATCTCGGGCTTCGTCAGTTCACTCATTGCAGCCTCATTCGCTCGCCGCCGGAAGCCCTCATACAGACCAGCCGGGCACATGGTCACTCTATGCAGTAGATCATCACGCTGCCGTGAACGCTGATCTCCTGGAGTGCATCAAGCCCAACGGAGCACTGCCGCCCTCGGCCGGGAGCTCGTAGTCGAGGTCCTCCACGTAGCCGACCTTCGACTTGAGCGAGCTCACCTCACTCTAGAGGTCGCTGACCTCACTCTCCTGAGAACGGCCTCGCTGGTCGAGTCGCCGGATCTGGCTGCTGTATTCGTCACTCATGCGCGACCGCATTGGGTGGTTGCGAAGTTATCCGCTTGGTCTGAGCTGATGTGATGTGCCCGTTCCGCTCTTTGGCCTCTGTGACGCGCCTATGCGGGTTCCTCCGATCCAGATTTACCACAACTCCGTATATGCCTGACATAGGGTGCGATGCGGCATTGATGATCACGAGGTCGGTCGATGCGGCAGATAGCTGGCCTCTGGCGATCCCAAACGATGGCTGACCTGCTGGGCGTGACGTCCCGGACGCTTGTGTCAGCTTGCGAGAGGCGCATATGGCAAACCTCCTGACGGGCGACTTCGAGGCAGTGCTGCAGGTGTCCGGCGCCACAGTCAACCGCCTCATGGCGAGCCTGCATCAGAACGCTGGCAGCAAACCCCATCTGCCGACGTTCCCGGCCATCCACGGCGCGATATAGGCACGGCGCCGCCAGCTGATCCCCTTCGTCGTGATCTTCCGTTGCCGGGCCGAAATAGCCGAAACAGACCGCTGGCGTGCCCCAGGTCGGCGCGGTTGGCCGGTTGGCCGGTTGGCCGGTTGGCCGGTTGGCCGGTTGGCCGGTTGGCCGGTTGGCCGGTTGGCCGGTTGGCCGGTTGGCCGGTTGG
>NZ_JBEZKL010000291.1:0-2155 GCF_040704695.1 Streptomyces sp. NPDC048411 | reverse complement strand
CGATACTGGGCGTATCGGGGCGAGCCCGACAACGCAGCGAGCGTGCGTGCCAGACGCCGCCAGGCAGGCGGGACTTTCGAAACACGCCCTAGGGCCAACGCCGTTCAGTCCGGCGGATCGGGGGCGGACACCCCCAGGGATATCCGGGCCCCTTCATCATCGCCCGCGCGCCGCCTACTTCGGTTCCTTCTGCTGGTCCTCGATGGACCTGCGGACCTCGTCCATGTCCAGCTTGCGGGCCTGCCCGATGACATCCTCGAGAGCCGTCTCCGGCAGGGCCCCCGGCTGGGAGAACACCGCCACATTGTCCCGGACGATCATCAGGGTCGGAATGGACCGGATCTCGAACGCCGCCGCCAGCTCCTGCTGCGCCTCTGTGTCGACCTTGGCGAAGACCAGGTCGGCATGGCGCTCGGACGCCGCGTCGTACACCGGCGCGAACTGCCGACACGGGCCACACCAGGAAGCCCAGAAGTCGATCAGGACGAACTCGTTCTCGCTGACGACCTGATCGAAGTTTTCCTTGGTGAGCTCTACGGTGCTCATGCTCTCGTTACCTCTTCCTGTGCCCGTTCGGACGTGTCCGGCACAACCGTGCCCGGTTCCGCGCTATTCCGCCTGCCCATGTGGCCACGGCTCACACCCACGGTCAGACTGTCCCCATGACAGATGCTGTGGAGAACGCCGTGTACGACGTCGTGGTGATCGGTGCGGGACCGGTGGGTGAGAACGTGGCGGATCGGACCCGGGCCGCTGGACTGTCCACGGCGGTCGTCGAGAGGGAGCTCGTCGGCGGCGAGTGTTCGTACTGGGCGTGCATGCCCAGCAAGGCGCTGCTGCGCCCGGTCGTGGCCCGCGCCGACGCGCGCAAGGTCCCCGGACTCAGCGCGGCGGTCCAGGGACCCCTGGACACGGCGGCGGTCCTCGCCCACCGTGACGAGTACGCCTCGTACTGGAAGGACGACGGACAGGTCGCCTGGCTGGAGGGGATCGGCGCGGACGTCTACCGGGGCCAGGGACGTCTGACCGGCACGAAGGAGGTCTCCGTCACAGGCCCTGACGGCTCCGAACACCGGCTGACCGCCCGGCACGCCGTCGCCGTCTGCACCGGCAGCCGCGCCGTCGTTCCCGCCCTTCCCGGAGTCGCCGACGCCCGCCCCTGGACCAGCCGCGAGGCGACGAGCGCCAAAGAGGTGCCGGGCCGACTGGTGATCGTCGGCGGGGGAGTCGTCGGCGTGGAGATGGCCACCGTCTGGCAGGCTCTCGGTGCGCAGGTCACGATGCTGATCCGCGGCAAGGGGCTGCTGCCGAAGATGGAGCCGTTCGCGGGCGAGCTGGTCGCCGAGGCCCTCACCGAGGCCGGAGCCGACGTCCGTACGGGCGTCTCGGCCACCTCCGTGCGGCGTGCCGGCCCCGACGGACCGGTCACCGTGGAGCTGGACAACGGCGAGCGCATCGAGACCGACGAGATCCTCTTCGCCACGGGCCGTGCCCCGCGCACCGACGACCTGGGCCTGGAGACGGTGGATCTGAAGCCCGGATCCTGGCTCGAGGTCGACGACAGCTGCCGCGTCGAGGGCAGCAACTGGTTGTACGCAGTCGGCGACGTCAATCACCGGGCGCTCCTCACCCACCAGGGCAAGTACCAGGCCCGCATCGCGGGTGCCGCGATCGCCGCACGCGCGCAGGGCGCGCCGCCGGCGACCGGCCGCTGGGGCGCACACGCCGCCACCGCCGACCACGCGGCCGTCCCCCAGGTCGTCTTCACCGACCCGGAGGCCGCATCCGTCGGGCTCACCCTCGCCGCGGCCGAGCGCGCCGGGCACCGGGTCCGCGCCGTCGACCACGACCTCGCCGCCGTTGCCGGCTCCGGACTGTACGCGGACGGCTACCGGGGCCGCGCCCGCATGATCGTCGACCTCGACCGCGAGATCGTACTCGGCGTCACCTTCGTCGGCCCCGGCATTGGCGAGCTGCTGCACTCGGCGACGGTCGCCGTTGCGGGCGAGGTCCCCATCGACCGGCTCTGGCACGCGGTCCCCGCCTATCCGACGATCAGCGAGGTGTGGCTGCGCCTGCTGGAGGCGTACCGGGGCTGAGTACGGCTGGTGAGCCGGTGCGTCGGCGTGTCCCGTCGTCCCTCCGAGGGACGACG
>NZ_JBEZKL010000290.1:0-2157 GCF_040704695.1 Streptomyces sp. NPDC048411 | reverse complement strand
AATCAGTGCCCTGCGCTGGGGTGCGAGCAGTCCTGCGTCCGTCACAAGCCCATCCCTGATCGTCTGTGTGCCGACTCCACCATGAACGTCATGGTCAACGCACGAAAAGCATCACAATTCAACAAATCCAGATTACCGCAAGGCCGGGCATCGTGGCCCGGCCGTCCGGCGCGGACCTCGTGAACCGATCCGGCCGGCACCCGGCGCGGGCATCGCGCTGAAGCAGCGTGGTGCAAGGAATCCCTCGGCACCGAACACGCGCCTGCTGTCGTCCTGGATCTGCGGCGGCATCGCGGTCTCCACCAAGGTGATCACGGACCCGCCGAATCCGCCTCCGGCCATGCGCGCACCCAGTGCGTCGGCACCGATGGCCGCCTCGACGACGAGGTCGGTCGGGCACTTCGCGCTGGAGGACCATCTCCCGGAGATCGCCCCGCTCGTGGCGGACTTCCTCGACCGCAACCGGGAGAAGGAGATCCGGGACAGCCCTTACGGCCTCCCCCGCGATAGGGAGTGGGCTCCCGACGCCCTGCGACTCCGCTCACTGATCCACTCCCCATCGCGGGGGAGGTCGTCAGGCCCTGTCCAGTTCCTGCGCGATACGGCGCGAGGGCCGGAACGTGTAGAGGTCGAGAATGTCGGGGGCGTCCGCGAGGCCGGGGCCGCCCGCCTCGACCCAGGTGACGATGTCGGCGACGGCATCCGGGTCGTTGACCAGCCCGAGCCAGACCGGGCGGCCACCCGCCCGCCTGCCCTCGGCCGACGGCTGCACGACCATCACATTGGCCTGCTCGCACGCGTCCAGACATTCGACGGCCCGCACCGTGGCGACCTCGCCGAGTGACCGGCGCAGTGTGGCGAGCTGTCCGGCATGGTCCACGTCCGGGATCTTCGGCGTACCGCAGCAGCAGCCGCGGCAGACGCTGATGGTGGGGCGGGGCGCGCCCTGGGCGGGCGCGGCGGCCTTGCGCGTGCGGCGGCTCATGCGGGAACGCTCCAGGTGGTGGCGCGGATGATCACCGTGGGACCCTATCGAGCACTCTCCGCAATCGAACACCTGCACCCCTCTCTCGGCGGCCGAGTGAACCGGTGAGGTAAGGTGGATGGCTGCGAAGGGGAGTAGCCCCGCAAACCGGTCGTCGACACACTGGAACCCCCGGGTTCCCGGTGGCCGGGCTCGTAGATCATTACGGGCGGGCGAGACCTTCGGTCAGGTATGACACGTCCACACCCTGTGGGCGCTGCGGTCATGCCGGGCCGAGTGGTCCTCCGAAAAGCCCGAGTGGCGCTTCGCGGAAAGGCCCGGGCCCGGCTCTCACAGAAAGCCACCCGGAATGCATCTCGACCCCCTGGCGATCGTCACCGCCTTCGGGCTGATCTTCCTCGCGGAACTCCCCGACAAGACCATGTTCGCGTCGCTGGCCATGGGCACGCGCATGCGGCCGCTCTACGTCTGGTTCGGCACCTCGTCCGCGTTCCTCGTGCATGTCGCGATCGCCGTCGGCGCGGGCGGTCTGATCGGGCTGCTGCCCGACTGGATAGTCAAGCTCGTCTCGGCCGCCCTCTTCGCGTTCGGCGCGTTCATGCTGCTGCGCGACGGGGGCGGCGACGGCGACGAGGAGAGCGAAACCAGGACCGTGACCGGCTTCTGGCCGGTCTACTCGACCGCGTTCATGGCGGTGTTCATCAGCGAATGGGGTGACCTCACCCAGATCACCACCGCCAACCTGGCCGCCAGCAACGGCACCTGGTCCACGGCCATCGGGTCCGCGGCCGCGCTGATGTCCGTCTCGGCGCTGGCGCTGGTCGCCGGGCGCTTCATCGCCAAGCGGGTGCCGCTCAAGACGGTGCAGCGCATCGGTGGCCTGTGCATGCTGGGGCTGGCGATCTGGTCGGTCGTCGAGATCTTTATGGCCTGAGCCGGTTCCGTAACGCAGCCACCACGAAGCCCGACGGCCGCCCCGTGCGCCCGCCGGGCTTCGGCGTGTCCGGAGCCCGGCACCAGGGCGTGTTTCGAAAGTAGCGTCGTCATCCCGTAGGGCGGGTCTGGCGGCGTCTGGTGCGTGCGATCGCAAGGCGGAGGGTCGCCCCGATACTGGGCGTATCGGGGCGAGCCCGACAACGCAGCGCGCGTGCGTGCCAGGCGTCGCCAGGCAG
>NZ_JBEZKL010000289.1:0-2269 GCF_040704695.1 Streptomyces sp. NPDC048411 | reverse complement strand
GCTCTCCGGGGTCCCCTGCCACACAACGGACATGAGGCCAGGTCACTCACGAGACCGGCGAACCGGACCAATCCCAATCAAGCAATGCCCCTGGGTCCGGTAGTGACAGCGGAGATGCATCAGGACGTCCTGGATTACTTCAGCCGCGGAGATCAGGGAGTCCAGAGCGAGCAGGAGCGGCGAGCCATCCAGCATGCCGACGATCCTTCAGAACCCGGCCGACCGGCTCTCATCTCGCACGAAACCGTCTACCCACAGAGGTGGCCTGAACAGCCGGGGCTGTTCATGCTCCGCAACGACTTCCCTGCACAGATCGTGTTCGCCGGCGAGTCCTATGCGTCCGTACTGCATGGGTACTGGGCGCTGTCGGCGGCCGACGCTTCTGACAGAAGCAGAATCCGGGATGCGGCCTCCGGCAGAGAGGCGCATGACCTGGGTGGCCAGGCAACGCACCGGAGTGACTGGCCTAACGTTCGGCTCGCGGTCATGGCAGAGCTCCTTCGCGCGAAGTTCACTCAGCACCCTGAACTCGCCCAGGTCCTCGTTTCCACAGGGGACGCCAGGATCAGCTACACCGGCCTCTCGGACTCACCCTTCTGGCGAGATGTCCCCGACGGTCGGGGACGAAACTGGATGGGGCGGTTGCTCGAGCTGACCCGCTCCGAGCTCGTTGCCCAGCAATTGCTCCGGCCCGAGAACCCCAGCGTGCTGAACGTTGATGAGTGGTGGGAGTGCTCGACTACGCGCACATCGTGAGTAGACGTGCCGGACTACATCCGCTCCCTACAACCGTCCTGTGGGATCTCAAGTTCGGCTGCACAATCTCGCCGCCCGCTTCATATCGACTGCACTCTCCGTGTTCCTCGACGAACTGGCCCACCGCGCACGGCACATCGAACTGGCCGGTGAGCCCCGCCGCAACATCTCCCACCGTGTCTGGGGCTACGCCTCCCTGTCCGTCTCACTCTCCGCGCGCGCGGATCATGGGTGAGCTATCCTGCGCGCATGCTCGGACAGTTCACCGGCTGGCCGGAGCAGGCCATGGACGTGTTGTGGCAGCTCCAGGGCGAACCGACCCACGCGACCCGCGAGCGCTACCGCGCGGACCGCGAACGCCTGGTCCGGCAGCCGATGATCGCCCTGCTCAACGAGGTCGCGGACACCGACCCCCGGTACGAGGACTTCTCCGTCTGGCACTACCGCACCGACTCCTGGTGGTGGCAGCACCAGGGCGCGGTGATCCGGCTCGGCCGCAAGATCGAGATCGGTCTCCGGTTCTCCCTGGACGGCCTGCGGATCCAGGGCGCCTGGTGGTACCCCGATCCCGGCCAGGTGGACATGTTCCGCAAAGCCGTGGCCTCCGAGGGGAGCGGCCGCGAACTGTCCGCCATCGTCGAGGACGTGCGGAAGAAGGGCTACGACATCTCCGGGGACGTGATGAAACGCCCCCCGCGCGGCTATCCGACAGACCACTCCCGTACGAACCTGCTGCGCCACCGTTCTCTGATCGCCGCCCGTCCCCTCGGCTGCGAGGAGTGGCTGCACACCCCCGAGGCGGTCGACCGAGTTTTCTCGGCCGCCGCTGACCTGGACGCCCTGCTGATGTGGCTGGTCCGCCACGTGAAGCGCGCCGCCTGACCTCACGAGGGCCCCGCGCGGCACGGGAGGAACCAAACCCGTACTGTCGGCTCCCGCGCTCAGAAGGTGACACGCACCTTCAGCGCCGACGAGTGGTCCATCGCCCGATGGCCGTCCGGCACACGAGAAGTGGGCAAGCCTTCGATGGGGGTGGCTCTTCTGGAGAGAAGGGCTGAGCTGGGAGAACGCTGTTTGGGGTGATGGCGGCGTGGTCGGGTCTCTACCGTGTTGGTGGAGGAGGCGGCGCTGATGGGGTCGTTGATCGAGGAGCTCGAGGCGCGGGAGGCGGCGGCCCGGGCGACGACCATCAGCGGGTTGGCGAGGCTACCGGGCAGACGGCCACGGTGGGCTGTCCGGACAGGTATATGGCACTCTCCGACGGGGTGAGATTGCGGGTTACGGCTTTGCAGATCGCGCTGATTGCGGCCTCCGGCGCGGTGTAGGACCAAAGCCTCACGGTTCTGTCGTAGCTACCGGTGGCGAGGGTGCGCCCGTCAGGACTGAACGCCACGGCTACTACGGGGGCAATGTGCCCAGTGAAGCTCCCCCTTTGACCTGGACAGCCTGATACTGGGACGGAAGGTCCCGGAGGAAGCAGTTACAGGCAGTGAGCAAGAAGAGCAATATGAGC
>NZ_JBEZKL010000288.1:0-2473 GCF_040704695.1 Streptomyces sp. NPDC048411 | reverse complement strand
CCTGATCGGCCAGAACTTCGCCCTGCCGAAGAAGAACCCTCGTGACCTGAACGAGGCGCTGCGCCCGGATCCTGCATGGTTCCAGCCCCGCCGTCTGTCGCGCGATGGCCCTGCGTCTCACGACAACGGTCCGACGACGGCCCTACCCCCTGTGTTCAGCAGCACCATCCCCGCCGGTCAGGCGGCGAAGGAGATGATTCACGTGTCCGCTACGCCCGTGCTGGCGTTGCGCGGAATCTCCAAGCGGTTCGGCGCCGTTCAGGCGCTCACCGACGTGGACCTGGAGATTCACTCCGGCGAGGTAGTTGCCCTGGTCGGCGACAACGGCGCCGGCAAGTCCACCCTCGTCAAGACCATTTCGGGCGTCCACCCGATTGACGAAGGCGCCATCGAGTGGGAGGGCGAGACGGTCCGGATCAACCGGCCGAACGACGCCCAGGAGCTCGGAGTCGCCACCGTCTACCAGGACTTGGCTCTCTGCGACAACCTCGATGTGGTCGCCAACCTCTTCCTCGGCAGCGAACTGCGCAAGGCCTCCGTTCTCGACGAGATCGCGATGGAGAAGCGCGCCAAGGAACTGCTGGACACGCTGTCCATCCGGATACCCAGCGTCCGTATCCCGGTCGCCTCGCTCTCCGGCGGTCAGCGTCAGGTCGTGGCCATCGCCCGCGCCCTGATCGGTGACCCCAAGGTCGTCATCCTCGACGAGCCGACCGCGGCCCTCGGTGTCGAGCAGACCGCCCAGGTCCTCGACCTCGTCGAGCGGCTGCGCGAGCGCGGTCACGGGGTCATCCTCATCAGCCACAACATGGCCGATGTGCGCGCCGTCGCGAACAGGGTGGCGGTGCTGCGGCTGGGCCGCAACAACGGAGTCTTCGACGTGGCGACCACCTCCCACGAGGAGATCATCTCCGCGATCACCGGCGCCACGGACAATGCCGTCACGCGCCGTCAGGCACGCACAGCCACGAAGGAGGACGCGAAGTGAGCGACCTCGCCAAGACCCCCGGGACTTCCACCGCCAAGCCCGCCGCCGAAGCGGCAGCGGCAGCCGAGCAGTCGGCGGCCCCCATCCCCGCCGTGGACCCGCGCCTGCTCATCCGCGAAGAGGGCTTCAAGGGCTACTGGTCCGAGTTCACCCGCAAGTTGCGCGGCGGCGAGCTCGGCTCGCTGCCGGTCTTCGTCGGTCTGATCGTCATCGCGATCGTCTTCCAGTTCCAGAACAGCAACTTCCTCTCCGCCAGCTCCGTCGCCAACATCGCCGTCTACAGTTCCGGCCTCGGCATCATGGCGGTCGGCATCGTCTTCGTGCTGGTGCTCGGCGAGATCGACCTGTCCGTCGGCTCGGTCGCCGGTGTCGGCGCGGCCGTCTGGGCCGTGCTCAACGTCAACCACGGCTGGAACGACTGGCTGGCGGTTCTCGTCGCTGTGCTCTCCGGCATGGCGCTCGGCGCCCTGCACGGCTTCTTCTTCGCCAAGATCGGGGTGCCGGCCTTCGTCGTCACCCTGGCGGGCTTCCTCGGCTGGAGCGGTCTGCAGGAGTGGATGATGGGCGGTGAGGGCTCGATCAACACGCCGTCCGGCAGCATCGTCGAGAACCTGACCAACTACTTCTTCGAGGACAAGGCCGCCGGATACGGTCTCGCCCTGGTCGCCGTCCTCGCGTACGCCGCCTCGCTCCTGATGGACAGCAGGCGCCGCAAGGCCGCGGGCCTGCCTGCCCGTCCGACCACCGAGATCGTGCTCCGTACGGGTGTCGTCGCGGTCCTGTGCTTCGTCGTCGCGTACGTGCTGAACGAGCCTTCGGGCGCCCGCGGCCTGCCGCTGGCCCTGGTGCTCTTCCTAGCCGTGCTGGTCGTCGCGGACTTCGTGGCCCGCCGGACCACCTTCGGCCGCCAGGTCTTCGCGGTGGGCGGCAACCCGGAAGCGGCGCGACGCGCCGGTATCAACGTCGACCGGGTCCGGATCACCGTCTTCGCGCTCTCCGGAATGCTGGGCGCCTTCGGCGGTCTCTTCATCGCAAGCCTGTCGGGCGGTGCCACCAAGAGCGTCGGCGGTGGCAATACGCTGATGCTGGTCATCGCGGCCGCCGTCATCGGCGGCACCAGCCTCTTCGGCGGCCGGGGCAAGGTCTGGTCCGCGCTGCTCGGCATGATCGTGATCCAGTCGATCCAGCAGGGCCTGAACATGATCGGTATGGCGAATGCCATTCAGTACATGATCACAGGCGCTGTTCTGCTGGCCGCAGTGGTCATCGACTCGGTCTCGCGCCGCACCCAGAAGACGGCGGGCCGCGCGTAGCACCACGCCGCCCGAGCCTGTGCCCGGCGCCGATGCAGGCGCCGGGCACAGCTGCGTCCGGGGACGGATGCTGCGCGGCCGTGTCCGCGGGTGAAGGTGTCACCCCGGCGCGACGGCGGCGGCGCTGCGTGCGCTGACCTCGTCCGGCCACCTGGCCCGGCTCGCGCTGTGC
>NZ_JBEZKL010000287.1:0-2474 GCF_040704695.1 Streptomyces sp. NPDC048411 | reverse complement strand
CTGGCACGCACGCTCGCCGCGTTGCCGAAACGCCCTAGTAGCTCCGCTACGAGGACCTTCCGGCGCCTTGCGATCGCACGCACCAGACGCCGCGAGCTGATTGGACTCCGATTTTGTGAGCTCCTCTGAGTCAAGCCTTACTTCCACTGCTCTCCGCCCGCGTTCAACCGCCCCATGCAACGAAGGAACAACAGCCCCATGACACGCCCTGTCCGCGTCGCCATTGTCGGAGCCGGCCCTGCCGGTATCTACGCAGCCGACGCGCTGCTGAAATCCGAGTGCGCACTGGACCCGGGTGTATCGATCGACCTGTTCGAGCGCATGCCCGCCCCCTTCGGCCTCATCCGTTACGGAGTGGCCCCTGACCACCCCCGGATCAAGGGCATCGTCACCGCGCTGCACCAGGTACTGGACAAGCCGCAGCTGCGGCTGTTCGGCAACGTCGACTACCCCCATGACATCGGCCTCGACGAACTGCGCTCCTTCTACGACGCGGTGATCTTCTCCACCGGCGCCGAAGCGGACCGCCCCCTGGACATACCGGGGATCGACCTCGACGGCTCCTACGGTGCGGCCGACTTCGTCTCCTGGTACGACGGGCACCCCGAGGTGCCGCGAACCTGGCCGCTGACGGCCGAGAAGGTCGCCGTTCTCGGTGTGGGCAATGTGGCCCTGGACGTGGCGCGCATGCTCGCCAAGACCGCGGACGAGCTGCTGCCCACAGAGATCCCGGCGAACGTGTACGAAGGCCTCAAGGCGAACAAGGCGCTGGAGGTGCACGTCTTCGGGCGGCGCGGTCCGGCGCAGGCCAAGTTCTCCCCGATGGAGCTGCGGGAGTTGGACCACTCCCCCAACATCGAGGTCATCGTCAACCCCGAGGACATCGAGTACGACGCGGGCTCGATCGAGACCCGGCGGGGGAACAAGCAGGCGAACATGGTCGCCTCCACCCTGGAGAACTGGGCCATCCGGGACGTGGGCGACCGGCCCCACAAGCTGTTCCTGCACTTCTTCGAGTCCCCGGTCGAGGTTCTCGGGGACGACGGCAGCGTGGTCGGCCTGCGTACGGAGCGGACGGAGCTGGACGGCACCGGCAACGTCCGCGGCACGGGGCGCTTCACCGACTGGGACGTCCAGAGCGTCTACCGGGCGGTCGGGTACTACTCAGATGAACTGCCGAAGCTTCCGTTCGACCCCACCTCCGGCACGGTCCCTCACGTCGCCGGACGGGTTGTTGAGGGTGCGGAGCCGATGCCCTCGGTGTACGTCACCGGGTGGATCAAGCGGGGACCGATCGGCCTGATCGGCCACACCAAGGGCGACGCCAACGAAACGGTCGCCTGTCTGCTGGAGGACCGGGCCGCGGGCCTGCTGCCGGCCCCGGCGCAGCCTGATCCGGACGCGGTCGTCGCCTTCCTCCAGGCGCGCGGTGTCCGCTACACCACGCGTGACGGCTGGCACCGCCTGGACGCACACGAGCAGGCTCTCGGTGCGGAACAGGGCCGTGAGCGCATCAAGGTCGTGGAGCGCGGCGCCATGCTGGACGCGTCCGGCGCCTGACCGTACGACTGCGTCACCGGTGGTCCCCTCGGCGGGGACCACCGGTGACGCATCACATTGCGCAGAGTGCCGGGCGGGCGGGCCGGCCTGGGACCGTTGAAGGTTGTCGTGAACGGTGCAACGATTCCGGGAAACCGTTCGCCCGCCCTTGGAGGAAACGCCTCGATGGATGACGAGCTCCGCCCCACGGCCGCGACAGTCTTCGACGCTCTCGGCGCCGACTACGAGCGAGCCTTCGCCGGCTCGGCAGCGCACCGCGCCTCTCTGCAGCACCTGCTGACCCGGCTCGCCCCGCACAGCCGGGTCCTGGACGTAGGCAGCGGAACCGGTCGGCCGACCGCACAGAGCCTGGCCGACGCCGGTCATGACGTGTTGGGGGTCGATGTCTCGCCGGTGATGGTGGACCTCGCGGCCCGGCAGGTACCCGGGGCAGCCTTCCAGTGTGCCGACATCCGTGAACTGGCGCTGGAGGACGAGAGTTTCGACGCTGTCTGTGGTACTTCTCGCTCCTGCAGATGTCGCGGGACGAACAGTCACGGCTGCTGCAGCGGCTCGGGCGGTCGCTGAGGCGCGGAGGGCACCTGGTCGTTGCGACGGTGCCGCTGGACGTGGAGGATGTCGGCGCCGTATTCATGGGCCAGAAGGTGCACGTGACCAGCTTCGGCGCCGATGAGTTCACCTCGGTGGTGACCGGGGCAGGTCTGGCGGTCGAGTGGGAGCAGAACTGTCTGTTCACCCCGTCCCGCCCTGAGGCGGTACCCGAGCCGCACCTCTTTCTGCACTGCGTGCGTATCTGACGCACGGGGATGACCGACGGATGCTAGGGCGTGTTTCGAAAGTAGCGTCGTCCGCCCGTAGGGCGGGCCTGGCGGCGTCTGGTGCGTGCGATCGCAAGGCGGAGGGTCGCCCCGATA
>NZ_JBEZKL010000286.1:0-2585 GCF_040704695.1 Streptomyces sp. NPDC048411 | reverse complement strand
GAGCAAGATACACCGCTCAGCCCCGAAGACGAATCTCTTCCGCTGCGAAAGAGCCAACTCGTAGGACACTGCGAGTCTGGGCTCGTATGGGGGAGCGTCAGTTATGATGGCCAACTGCGAAACTGCCCACACTCCAACAAGTACTGGGGCAACGTGGGCTCGCTCTCGCTTGCCGAAACCTGGCCTACATTAACGAAAGCAGTGTCTTCGGACCTTGCGCCCCGGGAAGGCTGTTCGAGTTGTGGTGTCCTTGAACAGTGTCGCGGTGGATGCCACCTCTCAAAGTTCATGGACCACTCAGTCCTACTGCCCCTCCCGTCAATTCCAGATCGGTCATGAAAATCAAACGGTCAAAGATTGGCTACAGGTACTTCCTTGGCCGTTTCGACATCTGGTGCGCGCTCCTCTTCAGCACAGCGGGGCGCCTACCGTTCTACCTCATAAACCTGTCAATTGTTCTCATCGTGCAAGAGCACGGAGGAACTGCCGCAGCTTCTGGAATGGCATTGGCTTCTTACGCCACTGGAACCGGCTTGGTGGGCCCTTTCATTGCGCGCAGAGTCGACATCTTTGGTCAATGTGCCGTACTGAGATTCTCGGCTTCTCTTCAACTCATCGCGTTCGCATTACTCCTATGGCCGCCGATACCCTTTTCGAGTGCGGCCCCTCTGTTTTGTTTTTTTGCGGGGGCATTTCTGCCACCGATCACCATATCTATGCGACAAATCTGGATATCCCTCTCTCCGGCAGAGGTGGAGCGTCGCGTCGCCTTCTCGATCGAGGCGGTTCTGGCAGAGGTCTTTACCATCGGTGGGCCCCTCTTGTTGTCCATTCTCCTCGCGCTATCGGATCCAAGAGGGGCTCTAATTGGGGGCGCTTTGATGTCCTTTGTTGGCGCCTGGGGTCTTTCGTTTACTAGTGTCTGCGTCCAAGCGTCGCAGCCTCTCAACAGTGATCCTTCCCATTCTGGGTCCACGTTCGAACCGCTTCGATTTAAGGGCTTCCGGTCATTATTTTTGCGTCGCTCACTTGCGGCCTGCTCGATGGGGGCTTATTTCGTCGTTCTCCCCATGGTTTCTTTGGATTCGGACCAGGGTAGCTTGGTCGGCGTATATTTTGCTGCTCTTGGTCTGGGGTCGGTTGTAGGCGGCATTATTTTTGGAGCGATAGATTGGCAAGAGAGGACCGAAATTTTGTACGCTCGTTCACTCCTTGTTGCGGCCGCCACATCGTTCCTTCCCGTATTTGCAACAACTGATCGACAAATGATCGCGGCTCTCTTTGTTTCTGGCTTTGCCCTCGCACCCGCAGCGGCAGCGGAGTTCGTTCTAATTGAACGCGTTACACCCGATCGCTACAGGGCGCGAGGAATCTCATTAATGATTACCTCGTTTGTGGCAGGAACCGCTACTGGTGCCCAAATCGGCGGCATTTTGGTGGACTTCGTAGGTGTTTTTGGAACGTTCTTGATGACCGCTGCTATGTCGCTGGTCAGTGCACTATTCGCTTTCCGCCTGTTGGAAGTGTGGCGGGAGTCTGCAATCGAGTCCTCGAATCGCGCTGGTAGGCCAGGGTCGAAGCATGGGGCGGACGGGGTCAACCCGGGCTCTTCTTGTTAGGCCGAGGAAGCGTAGACGTCCGTGACAATCGTCCTGTGTCCTACAACGGCTAAAATAGTGAGTTGATCTGTCGGTGGGTGATCAGGCAGCAGGCGAGTCTGAGGAAGGCTTATTAGCGGATATTGGCTCGGCGTTCCCAGCGGTGTGGAGGCGTCTGAAGCCGTGGAGCCAGGCGGAGGCCGCGTTCGACGACCCAGCATAGGTTCCCACCCGGTGCCGTGGAGGGTGCCGCGGCCGGCGATGGTTGGCAAGATGCGACGTTGTCGGACCTGTCCGCGATAAATGCCGGGGTCGTACCCGCGGTCGGCGAAGAGTGAGTCCGACTTGCGTCGCTGGTGCCCGGCCCTGATGGGTGGGATGGCGTCGCCAGCGGCATGAACTGGGTGATGTCGTTGCGGTTGCCGGTTCGGCCACGATCGACCGGGCTCGCACGAGTCGACCACCGCCCGTGACCAGTCGAGACGGGCCGCCGCTTTGGGCTCGGCCAGCAGCAATTTGTGCAGCTGCTGCCAGACGCTGCCGTCGTTCCAATCCCGCAGTCGCCGTCGACAGGGCAAATGCCCGGCTGACGCCCACCTTTTGCGGCTCGTATGCCCGTTGGATGCCGGTGTTGTAGCAGCGGCTCAAGCTCTCACAGGCCATCGGACAGGATCCACGGCGAAGCACTCGTGCCCGGACGACGCTCAGCGCCGGACGCGGACACGTCACCCGGACCGATCCATCTCATTGTGTTAGCCGTTGTTAGCGCCAAGGCGTGCGAACCCATCGCGGTGCGCGGCAGAATGGGGCCATTGAGGTGCGAGTTCGCCGCTGTCGTCGTCCAGGATTCTTGGAACCTGCGCGCCTTTCCGTGCTCAGCGACGAAGAACGCCTCGCCGGGCACACCATGATGATCTGCGTCGGGCGCTGCCAGAACGACCGACTCGTCCTGGACCTCTGACCCTGGCCGGCCGACGGACCACGTCC
>NZ_JBEZKL010000285.1:0-2662 GCF_040704695.1 Streptomyces sp. NPDC048411 | reverse complement strand
CAAGCGGGACACCAAGGCCGCGAAGCGGTTCATGGCCAAGCTGATGAAGAAGCAGTGCCGGGTACCGAGGGTGCTGGTCACCGACAAGCTCCGCTCCTATGGCGTCGCCCACCGGGAGCTGATGCCCTCGGTGGAACACCGTGCTCACAAAGGGCTGAACAACCGGGCCGAGAACTCCCACCAACCCACGAGACAGCGGGAACGGGCCATGAAGGGCTTCCGCAGCGCCGGCGCCGCCCAGCGGTTCCTGTCCGCGTTCAGCAGCATTTCACCCCACTTCCGTCCCCGGCGACATCTCCGCACCGCCGCCGAGCACCGCCTCGAGATGACCATCCGCTTCACCGTCTGGGACCACATCACCGAGAACATCTGCCGGCCGGCCGCGGCCTGAACGGGCACCGGAACCACACCCCAGCACGCTTCGAAGCTCTACCGACCAGTCATCCGCCGTCAACGTGACAACGCCCCGCGCCCACCTCGTCCAGGTCCCGGCCCGGATCGCTCGATCCGCACGACGCATCACCCTGCACCTGCCGCGCAACTGGCCCTGGCAGCACGCCTGGACGCACCTCTTCGACACCGTCCACGACCCACCCGCACCGGCCTGACCGCTCCTGACCATCCCGCCCGCCAGGGCCCGACCGGAACCGAACTCGTGGAAAAGCTGGGCAGACCAGCGGCTACCACCCGGCCGGGCCCAGACGGCCGACCCGAGACTGGCTCAACAGCCCATCAGAAGATCACTTTCAATCCGCGTCGGTGGATCGAGGCTTAGGGCCTGTCTCGAAGTCGGGTGTGAGCTTGTGACAAGATCGCGGGATGCTGCGACTCACCGATTTCATTATCGACTGCCCGGACACGATGAAGCTGGCGGCTTTCTACTCCGAGGTGACGGGCCGTCCGATCAAGGAAGGCAGCTCCGAGGACTGGGCTGGCATCCAGTTCGGCGAGATCGAGCTGGCATTCATCCGGGTGGACGACTACCGCGCTCCGCAGTGGCCCGACAGCGAGCACCCCAAGCAGTTCCACCTCGACTTCGAAGTGGACGAGATCGAGTCCGAGCAGCGCCGCGTCCTCGACCTCGGCGCGACGCTAAGGCAGGACTTCATCGGCCCCAACGGCTACGGCTGGCAGGTCTACACCGACCCGATCGGCCACCCCTTCTGCCTGTGCCGCAACAAGGGCGTCATCTGGACCGACCAGGGCCCGATCTGGCCCAAGCGCGACTAATTAGCCGCCCACTTCCTCACCCACCACTCTCCCCAGCTCCCATCCCGTCCGCCGTCGACCCACACGCATGTGGAGCGGGCGTGGTCCATGGCGTCCAGGTGGAGCGCGCCACTGTACGAACGACCTGGACGCCATGGGCCGCGTCTGCTCGGCTTCGCCTGGGTCGACGGTGGACGGGATGGGAGCTCCCCGCGCACGCCCCTACGGACCCGCACCCGCGTACGGCGCCCCCTCCATCCCGGTGCCGGCCGATCCCCCGCCGGAGGCATGTTCTTGATCGGGCCGCGATATGCGGTGATCGACTCATGGCCACCGGCCCTATCCATGTGGGCGCGCGTCGGCGCAGCGTGCGCGGAGCGGGCCGAAGGCAGGAGCGCAGCGCGCAGCGGAGCCGGGAAGCGCGCCCGGCGAAGCGGAGCGCAGCCGGGTGCCTTGATGAGGTAGAGAAACCTGTAACAGGCCCCTTGCGGGCTCGGGTATCCGGTCCCGGCAGGTCCCGCCACCGCGCCCGGATATCGTGCACCAGCGCGATAATCAGGAGGAGAGATGGCCGACCGATCCGATGTCGAGGCGCTGCAGCGCATCTTGCACGACGCTTGGGGAGCGGACGAGCACGTTGACTGGGCAGCGGCTGAGGCCCAACTGGGTACGCCATTGCCCGATGACTATCGGCACTTCATGGCTGTTTACGGTGGTGGATGCATCGATGACCTGACCGTACTTCCGCCCCTACCAACCGGAAACGGCTGGCAAGCATCAATCCTCGGTCATACGGCGGGGCTGCGCGAATTGTGGTCGACGGACGACGGCATACCTGGAATTCAGCTGGGCGCGGACCGAGTCCTCCCCTGGGGCAGTGGGTGCAACGCGAACGAACTGGGCTGGTTGATGACTGGCCCGGATCCGGACCACTGGCCGGTCGTCGTCTGGCGTCGACATGGAACCCCCCACTGGGCAATGTTCGACTGCGGAATGGCCGCGTTTCTGCGGCGGCTCATGACCGCTGAGTTCGACGAATGCCCCCTCAGCGACCTCTCGTTGTGGGGAGAAGTGGGGACCTTCGTCCATCACGAGGAGCAGGAACGCCGGTTTCACGCGGGCCTAGATCCCATGACCGGCGAACCAAGCTCCTTCAGCTTCGACTGACGGGTGCTCGACGCTCCACTCTAAGCCTCGATCCACCGAGGTGGTGCCTGTGGGTAACTTTTGGGAAAACGAAGAAGTGCCTTGTGACCTGCGATGATGGGAGTTCTTCAGGATTCCAGCACGCACGATCAGCAAGGCACTTCCGAGATGCAAGTTTCCCATACTCCGGCAGCGGTCTCCGCTGCGTTCGACAGGGGCATTGCTTGATTGGGATTGGTCCGGTTCGCCGGTCTCGTGAGTGACCTGGCCTCATGTCCGTTGTGTGGCAGGGGACCCCGGAGAGCAG
>NZ_JBEZKL010000284.1:0-2687 GCF_040704695.1 Streptomyces sp. NPDC048411 | reverse complement strand
TGCTCATATTGCTCTTCTTGCTCACTGCCTGTAACTGCTTCCTCCGGGACCTTCCGTCCCAGTATCAGGCTGTCCAGGTCAAAGGGGGAGCTTCAGGGGTGCTGTCCCTTCCGCGGCGCACGATCAGCAGGCCCGTCTCGATCTGGTCGACGACCTCGTCGATCACGCGGGTGTGCGCGGCCTCGATGACCTCCCTGACCGTGCCAGTGCTCAGGGCCCACAGGGTCTGGACGCTGCCCGGCGGGCGAAAGACGAAGTCGATCCCGGACCATTTCTGGATCCGGTAACCGAGGCGGGTGGCGCGCTCGGCTTTCGCGGGGATGTCTCCGGCGGCGAGACGGTCCTCAATGATGTGCTCGGAGGCGGGGTGCCGGCCCGTGCCGAACAGGTTCGCCATCTGCCGGTGGGTCACCCGCGATCCCGCGGTCAGGCCGACCGCAGGCAGGGCCTTGCCCATCCACACCCCGGGTGGGACCCCGGCCTCTTCCTGCGCCTGGTCCAGGTTCTTCCCCCGGGGCCGGCGGCCGTCGCCGACCGCGACCTGGCGCAGGTAGTACCGGTACGCGGCACCCTTGCTCACTTGCTTGAACGTCATCATGCAACCAAGACCAGCCTCACCCCGCCCGACTCCCAGACCCCGGTCCGCTCGAAAGCCGCGATCGACCGGCTCATCGCCCGCCGCGACGTCCACCTGCGGGAGAAGACGCTGTACGGATGCTCTACGAGACCGCCGCACGCTCCGACGAGATCCTCGGCGTCAACATCGAGGACCTGGACCTCGCCGGCCGCCGCTGCCAGGTCAAGGCCAAAGGTGCCCAGCCGAAGGTGCGCCGCCGGGGTGGTGCTCGCGAGGACTTCGTGCTGGAGACGGTCTACTGGGACGCCGGTACCGCCCGCCTGCTGCCCCGCCTGCTCAAGGGCCGCACCAGCGGGCCGGTGTTCACCACCCACCGCAAGCCCGGCCCAGGCAAGGTCGTCGGCGCCCGCGACGTCTGCCCGGACACCGGCCTGGCCCGCCTCTCGTACGGCCAGGCCCGCGCGCTCCTGGACGCACACACCGCCGAGCACGGCCCCGGCACCGGCTGGGACCTGCACGAGTGGCGGCACTCCAGCCTGTCGCACCTCGGCGAGGCCGGGGCGAGCCTGCTGCTGCTCATGGCCAAGTCCCGGCACAAGAAGCCGGAGAATGTTCGCCGGTACTTCAAGCCGACCCCTGAAGCGATCGCCGAGCTCACCAGCCTGCTCGCGCCCCGTGACACCAGGCGCTGACAGTACGAAGCCCCGGGGTGCCGTCGTGACGGCACCCCGGGGCTTCGCTGGTCGCCTACCGCATCCACGAACTCGAACCGGGCCGCCACGGAAACATCGGGAAACTCGTGCCGTCGCTCACCAGCGACGAACTCGTCTCCCGCGACCAGGTCGCGGGAGAACTGAACGACGTGGCATAGCCCGGCGGCCGCTGGGGGCCTTCGCCGGCCAATGCAGTTGCTTTAAGCACCCGCCCATTTCACAGGGTTCCTCTGCGCTTCGGCTTCGCCGCCGCAGGCGCTCGTCGCCATCACCCGCAGCTGCCAGGCCCCGGGATACACTGCCCCGCCCCACCCCGACCGGAGGTCATCTCAGTGTTACCCGTACGGGTATTCGCCGTTTCCCCGCTGGCTCTGGTGATTCTCGCCCTGTCCGGCTGCTCTTCCTGGGTCTGCACCGACACGACGGCGGAGCGCGGTAAGGCCGGAGCCAGGGTGCAGGTCGTGGACACGGATGGGCAGCCTCTCGGCGTCACCGCCGCAGTCGTTGACTGGCGCCTTGAGCCCCACCCGCAGGTGCCCTCCGAAGGTGACCGGGTCCACTTCCACTTCCGCTTCGACGGCGCCGACGAATATTCCGACCCTGCAGTGGACGCCTGCGCGGTCGACAAGGAGCGTGTGGCGTTGGGGTGTCAGACGGTTTACTCGTCCCAGGCATTCGGGCCGGCCGACGATCCCCTCACGGGCGACGACTGGCTCGCCGTCGAGCACCCTGAGCAGGTTGCCGGAGTGTTGTTGATCCCCAATGACCAGTCCTACGACCGACGCACCTGTGAAGTGGACATCAAGGACGGTGGCGGGATGCATCCTCCGGAACCACCCAGCAGGGGGGACCAGCTGTAGGGAGGTCAAGGCGGTTGAGCGCGAGGCACGGGTCTGCCGGCGCCCCGGTGTTTGCGCTGTTTGGTGGTCTGATTGTGTGCCCATCGCCCCGGTGCCACCTTGCTGCGGCCGCTCTGGGTTCTCAGGATCGGCCACCGCATCGGTTTCTTGATCGCTCGGGGCCAGTCCCGGCCGGACCGGGGCGGCAGCAGACGGGACCGCGCTTCCTGGATGGCCTCCTTCCAGGCGTTGGTCAGCGTGCGCCTGGAGGTGCCGTGCTGGGACGGTACGCTGCGCCGGGCGATCCGGACGCAGCGGAGGTAGGAGAGCCGGTCGGCATCCAAGACCGGGCCGTTCGCCGCGGCGTCGTGCGCGAACCGGCGGACGGCCTGGTGGACCGCGAGCAGGGCCCACAGCTCCTGCCGCACGGCTTCAGGGGTGCGCGATCGGAGCGGTCCGCCAAGGCTCATGACGGACCCTCAGCAGCCCTCCCCGACCGACCGGTCGGACGCGGACGACGTCGAAGCGCACGCCTGTCCGAAGTGTGGCGCGCAGCCC
>NZ_JBEZKL010000283.1:0-2722 GCF_040704695.1 Streptomyces sp. NPDC048411 | reverse complement strand
TGGGGCAGCGGGTGAACCGCAAGCGCATCGCCCGCATCATGCGCGAACGCGACATCCGCGGCGTCACCCGGCGCAAGCACCGCTCGCTGACCCGGGCGGACAAGAAGGCGAAGCCGGCCCCGGACCTCATCGGCCGCGACTTCCATGCCGAGCTCCCCGGCACCAAGCTGGTCGGCGACATCACCTACCTGCCCACCACCGAGGGCTGGCTCTACCTATAAGTTACGTGGAATCACGCTGACGGATGGTCCTGCTGCAGGGGGCGGTATGCCGGTCCTGGTGTCGCGTTGAGCGTGTTCGTGACGGTGGGCCTGGAACTGCTCGAACACCGGCTGGGCGCGGACCGGATCAGAGGCGCACGGACGACAGCGAAGGAGATCGTCGACCTGTGTGGCGGACTCCCCCTGGCACTGGCCGTCGTCAGCGCGCGTGCCCTCATGCATCCCCACTTCCCGCTCGGCGCGCTCGCGCAGCATCTCCGCGACAACCAGGACAGCCTCGTGGCCTTCTCCAGCCACGATCCCCGCACCGATCCCCGAAGCGTCTTCTCCCGCAGCTACGACACGCTGAGCGGCGGTGCCGCGGCCCTGTTCCGGCTCCTCAGCCTGCACCCCTCACAAGACATCACCCTGTCCGCCGCAACGAGCCTGTCGAGTACCCACCCGCGGGCAACACGTGAGTACATGGCCGAACTCGTCGACCGCAACATGATCGTGGAACAGACTCCCGGCCGGTACGCCTGCCACACACTGCTGCGCAGCTACGCGGCGGAACTGGGCCGCAGCGTGGACGGGAAGGAGATCCTCGCCGAGGCCCGCGCCCGGATGTTCGAGCACTACCTGCACAGTGCCGACGCCGCAACCACCCTCCTCGCTCCACACAACAGCGACGTCGTCCTGCCTCCCCCGCGCGTCGGCGTCCGTCCCCAGCGGTTCGACGACCGGGCGGACGCCGCACAGTGGATCGTCGCCGAGCGGTACGTGCTGCCGGCTCTCATCCAGGACGTGCGCCACTATCCCCGGGTGGACACCTTCCGGCGGCAGCTCACCGCCGCGCTGGAGATGTGCGTGGAGTCCCCGGTGCCGTGACAGCCCGGCTCACACGACCCCGAGTCCCGCCACGGCGGTGGCGGCCAGGGCGCCGCGCCTCGCCTGCAGC
Organism: Streptomyces sp. NPDC048411; assembly: GCF_040704695.1. NCBI lineage: Bacteria > Bacillati > Actinomycetota > Actinomycetes > Kitasatosporales > Streptomycetaceae > Streptomyces > Streptomyces sp. NPDC048411. The sequence goes on along the minus strand of NZ_JBEZKL010000283.1, from coordinate 1,564 downwards.
TGTGGTCCTGCGCCGGTACGCCCGACCAGAAGTGGTCCACGAGCTGAGACCCGACGGGTCACCGACCGGTCACCACCCGATTCCCAGGGTGCGCTTCGTCAACGGCTGCTTGATCGTGTCAGGGGGCATTCCCGGCTCGGGCTCGCGGCCCAGGCCGGGGCGTTCCGGGCCCGGCTGACCGTGTCCACGCGCCATCTGGAGCCTGGCGGACTCCACGATGGCGATGCGGCGGGTCGCCACCTCCGACCGCGCCCTCGCGAGCGCCTCCATGAAGCTGTCGGCCAGCGCCTGACCGCTCATGACCTGGAACATGTTGTTGGGGAAACGCACTCCGGACGTCTCGCCGTCACCCCCCACAGTGGCCTCCACGGCACCGTCCCTGGACCGGGCCGTCACCGATGTGGTCTGCAGTTCCAGCTCGGCCTTGAGCAGGGCCTCGTGTTTTCTGGCGAACGCCGCCAGAGCCTCTTGCAGGCGACTGCCGTGGTGCGCGTCCATGGTTGCTCCCTTGCCGGTGGAACCCCGACGGCGGAACGAATCGGGGAAACGGACGGGTACCCGGGACCGGTCTGGCGGTGAGGACGGCGAGCGTCCTCGTACGCGATGCTCCTCCCGATCCCGGCGGCGTACGCCGGCGGGCTTGCGCCCGCTTCAGGCAGCCGTGATGCTGACGGACAGGCGACGGCGTACCGACATCCCCCGCCCCACCCACAGAACGAGACCGCGGCGCAGAAGGTTCAGACGTTGTCCCCAGGTGTCAATCCGGCGCACCGTCACCGACCCGATGCCGGCAGGGGCGTCCGGTGGTCCGGTCCCTGTCGACCCCTCTGAACCGTCGTGAGTCCAGCCCTCTGAACCGCCGGTCCTCCCAGTGGGTGTTTCCGGGGTGCGACGCCGGTGCCGTCACAGCGCCTCCCTCACGCCCACATGTTTCTTCTGTATAGACTGCCTCTATCGAATGAAGACCCGCTCGGGGGTCTCTCACGTGCGCGCTCGCACGTCACCCGCGTACCGGGTCTCGGTGTCCATGTGAGCCAGGAGCCACGCACCATGAGCAACTTCCCTTCACCGCCGCCTGTTCCCCAGGACCGTCAGTTCGTCCTGGGCCAGCACTTACATCTGTCCATCCTCACATCCGCGGAGGAGACGGAGGGCCGTCACGACATATCCGACGTGACGCTGCCCGCCCACGCGGGCACGCCGCTGCACATGCACACCGGATACGAGGAACGTATCTGGGTCGTGGAGGGCACTCTGACTGTATGGTCCGGCCCCAACACGTACACCCTGCGCTCCGGCGACTTCTACCGGGTCCCGATGAACACACCGCACACCATCAAAGCGGGCGAGGACGGCGCGCGTACCCTGGCCATCACCTCCCCCGCCAGGTTCGCCGAGCTGATCCGTCGCACGGGTACGCCCGCCCACCTGGCCACGGCCGAGACCGAGTGGGACATGGAGCTTTTCAAGACCGTCACCGAGGAGTTCGGGGACGTCATCCTCGGCCCGCCGGGCGCCACGCCCGCCGGCCTGGGAGCCGTCGGGCAGGCCTGAGGCGTCCGGC
>NZ_JBEZKL010000282.1:0-2728 GCF_040704695.1 Streptomyces sp. NPDC048411 | reverse complement strand
TGCGGGGAGTGGCGTCCACTGGGTGGAGTCCACTCGGTGGGCTCCGCCCAGTGTCGGCATCGGGCGGTCCACTCGGTGGACGATGCCCGTGGATCGTCACCACAGCCAGGCGTTCGTGTGCCGCATCCGGGACAGGACGCGCGCATCGCGGCGGGCCGCGGCGCTGCCGATACGGTTCTGTCGGGGCCGGGGCCGGGGCCGGCGCGCCTGGGAGCCGTAGAAGCGGCGTACCCCGGCCGCCTTGAGGCGCTTGCGCTGCTTGGCCAGCTCCGCCTTCTTCTCCTTGATGGTCTTCGGCTTCCGGGGCCGATTCCAGATCGGCTGCCAGACCGGCGGCGGCCCGAGCGCCTCGGCGCGCTCCTGGACGGCCTCCTTCAGCCGGGCGGCGACGGCTTCGATCCTCGGGTCCGGCGACGGCGTGGTAGTCATGCGATCCCTCCGGTGGGTGTGGTCCGGCCCGGCGCGGGCTGGACAGGCTGCTGGGCGTGCGGCAGTGGGGCAGTCGCCGGGGCGGGGTGGGGCGAGGGTCGGCGGGCGGCGGCTCGTTCCCGGATCCCGGCCTGGAGCCTGGCGGCCATCTCGGCGGCGGCGGCCTCCAACGTCCGGCAGGTCTGCTCCACCGCGGCGACGTCCGTCGTCGGCTCAGGGTCCCGGCCGGCCCTCCGCTCCGCCCGCCCCGGGCGCAGGTTGGGTCTCGGGGTGGTCGGCACCGTGACGGTGCGCGGCCGGGGCCGGGGCCGGGAGTTCAGGCGGTCCGCGCGGCATGCGGCGTAGACCCGGGCGGTAACGGCGCCGACGGCGAGGCGGGCACGCTGGTACGGGGTGGCGGACCGGTTGCGGGTCAGGGGGCGCAGCACGGCCTGGTCCTCGGTGTCGTGCGGGTAGAGGGCGCGCAGGTCGGCGGTCATCATCCAGCCGCGGCCGACCGGGCGGGTGTAGGCGTCGATGGCCGTCTGGACGATCTGTTCGTCCAGGCCGGGCTGGTGGGGTCGGCCGCGCAGGGCGTAGGAGAGGTGGCGGCGGGCTTCGGCGAGGAGGTGGTGGCGGCTGAAGGCGCCGCGCATCACGTACACCACGGCGATGGTCTCGACGGCGGCCAGGGCGATGTCGACGACCGGGCGCACCCGTACCCAGATCGCTGCGGCCGCTGCTCGGGCGCGCTCCGCCAGCCGTGCGACGACGTCGGCTCCGTACGCTCGGGCCGCCGAGTCCCGCCAGGCGGCGCGCAGCTCGGACAGCGACCGCAGTTCCTTGCGCTTGGGCCGGCGGGTCTGGTCGGCGGCCTGACAGGCGAGCGCGTAGGCGGCCCGCTCCCCCGGCGGGTGCCCCTGCCGCTCCTCGTACTTGGCCGTGAGGACGGGGAGGGCGTCCTCGATCTGCTGGCGGCGGGTGGACTGCCAGCCGATGAGGCGCTGGTCGATCCCGGCGATCTCCATGACCGGGCGGCGGCCGGGCGTCACCTCGCGCGGATCCCACGCCCACCCGAGCCGGGCTGACACCTCCTCCATGAAGAGCAGGGTGTAGAGGGCGTCGGCCTGGATTATCTGGGGTTGTCAAGCATCTTTCGAGGTCAGTGTGCTCATAGAGCTGTAAGGGACGTGCGTTGTGTAGCTGGGTGGGCCCTGCAAAGGGTCCACCCAGCTGGTGACTGACAGCGGCCAAGATCTTTTCCCCGGCGTACGGCCAGTAACTCCCCACTGGCGGTCCCCGCTGATGGCCAGTTCCGCTCCCTGGCTTCGCGCCGCCTGATACGGTGCGTGACCGAGCCGCGGCGAGGCCGGCGGTCGTGTCGGGGCGGTAGGCGACGGCGGCCTGCAGGAGACGCCCCGAGCTGCGGACGGAACGTGAAGACGAGGCTGCCCGCGCCGACTTCGGCGAGCGGCGAGTGGTGAGCGGTCGAGGCTGACGCGCGATCGGTCGGACACCGTCGCCCTCGTCGGCGATGCCAGCTGGCTCCGTCGTTGGTCTCGTCGACGAGGAAGTTCCGATTCGGCGACAGTCCGCCGCGGCGCTCGTAGGATGCCTGGATGCCTAAGCCGATACGGATGAGCCGCCGCGCGTGGGTTGCCGCGTGGGCGGTGCTGTGCGCGGCTGGCCTCGCCGCCACCGCCAAACTGAACGCCTCCTCGGCACCGGCCCCGCAGCCCGAGAAGTCCGTCAGTGCCGAGTGCGCCGAGCGCATCGCGGACATCGAGACGCAGCTGGCCAAAGCCAAGCAGGAAGGCAAGGAAGACGGAGTGCTGGCCTTCTCACGAGTCCAGGTCGGCACCGAGGACGACTGCCGTGACGATCTCCGTAACCACTTCCGTGGCGATCAGTGAGCCGCGCTACCTGGCTCGCCGCGATGGCAGGGCTAACCTTCGTCGGTGCCGGGGCGATCATTGCCGTGGGCGCCACGTCGGAACCGAAGCCGCGGCCCACGCCGCCGCGGGTGTACTCCTCCTGCCTGGCGGCCGACACCAAGCCGGTGTCTGCGGACGACGACCCGTGCGACGGCCGCTGAAGAACGTCCGAGCGACCGTCCGCCGCCTTGGAATCCAGCGATCGTCGCAACACATGGTCGGTTGGTCAGGCAGCGATCAGTCTATGCAGGCGCTCGGCTGGGGTATCCCAGTTGAGCGTTTTGCGTGGCCGGCCGTTGAGCTCGGCGGCAACGGCGTCCAGGTGCTGGCGGCTGTGGACCGCAAGGTTGGTGCCCTTGGGGAAGTACTGGCGCAGCAGGCCGTTG
>NZ_JBEZKL010000281.1:0-2840 GCF_040704695.1 Streptomyces sp. NPDC048411 | reverse complement strand
TACTCGGTCGCCGGCGTCGGCGTGAAGATGCACGTCAACCCGCCGAAGGACTGGGGCAAGTACGCCGGCACCGTGCTCGGCGAGGACGGCAAGGGTGGCACCGCGCCGCTGGCCGGGGCGACCATCCAGATCAACGCCTCGACGACGAGCTACACCCTGCGGACGACCAAGGACGGCACCTACGGCCTGTGGTTCGACAGCCGCCTCAACCCGGTCAAGGTGATCGTGTCCAAGGACGGCTACCAGCCGGTGACCACCACGGTGAAGCTCGCGAAGGGGGGCACCGTCACCGGTAACTTCACGCTGAAGAAGGTCTCGTGACCCAGTTCCGGTGAAAACAGCGCGGGCCGGTCCCTCGGGACCGGCCCGCGTCGCGTTCAACGGCTGGCCGCCGTTCAGACCGCGCGCCTCTTGTACAACTCGCCGACGTTCGCGCGCGGTGCGGGACGGTGGTGTGCGGCGGGGCCCTCCGCGAAGGCGCGCAGGAGGTTTTCCGTAGTGCGGGTCACGAAGGTGCGGGTACGGGCGTCCATGCCGTGGTCGCGGCCGCCGTCGGGGGTGCCGGCCATGAGCCCCTCCACCCAGCGCATGGCGGTGAACGAGCCCTGCTTGGCGGTGCCCACCAGCACCTGCTTGAGCCGGTCGGCTGTCCAGTCCGGGTGGCGCTGCGCGAGGATCGCCGCGGCGCCGGACACATGCGGGGTACCCATCGCGGTCTCGGCCGCACGCGCGGCGACAATGTCGACGCCCGGTCCGGTGATCTCCGGCTTGACCGCGAAGGTCTCCGTGACCGGGCCGCGGCTGGAGAAGCCTGCGAGCTGGTCCTGCTTGTTCACCGCGCCGACGGTCAGCGCGTCGGCGGCGGCGCCCGGCGAGCCCACCCGCGGGCGTCGAGCTTGGCGGTGGGTTCGTCGAGGATGATGAACCGGGCGCCGAAGGACAGGGCTCGGGCGATCTCCACGACCTGGCGCTGCTCGACGGTCAGGTCCTCGGCACGCGCGGTCGGGTCGACCTCCACGCTGTACTCGGCGAGCAGATCGCTCGCGCGGTGACGCAGCTGCTTCCAGCTGATCGGGCGCAGCGCACCGGAGCTCTGCCGGTCGAGGAAGAGGTTCTCCGCGACGGTCAGGCCCGGGATGATGGTGGAACGCTGGTAGACGCAGGCCACCTTGGAGCGCCAGGCGTCGGTGTCACCGAGGGCCGGGGCCGGCTCTCCGTGGAAGCGCAGGTTTCCGGTGTCGGGGTTCTGCAGGCCCGTGAGGATCGACACGAGCGTGGACTTGCCCGCGCCGTTGCGGCCGACCAGGGCATGGGATTCGCCCGGTGCCACCGAGATGCGGGCGTCGCTGAGGGCGACCGTGTTCCGACCTCACAGCCCCGGATGTCGCCGACGCCATCGCTGCCCTGCGCGAACAGCCGGGAGGGGACCGACTGGTCGGCATCCGCCACCAGGTCCAGGACGAGCCCGATCCCAACTGGCTGCTGCGCCATGACGTCCGTCGCGGCCTGATCGCCGTCGGGCAGGCTGGCCTCGTCTACGACCTGGTGGTCAAACCGCACCAGCTTCCCGCGGCCTTCGCCGTGGCCGCCGGGATTCCCGGGCTGACCTTCGTCCTCGACCACCTCGGCAAGCCCCCGATCGCCACCGGGGAGCTCGCCCCCTGGGAGGCCGACCTGCGCCGCCTGGCCGCCCTGCCCAACACCGTGTGCAAACTCTCCGGCATGGTCACCGAGGCCGCGCCCGACTGGCAGATGGAGGACCTCACGCCGTACGCCGACACCGTGCTGGACGCCTTCGGTCCGCAGCGGCTGCTCTTCGGCTCGGACTGGCCGGTCTGCACGCTCCGGGCCGGCTACCGGGAGGTCGTCCGCATCGCCGACCGCCTCACCGACCGGCTGAGCCCGACGGAGAAGGATGCGCTGTTCCATGACAACGCGGCCCGTGTCTACGGCCTCCGGCCACCCGCACAGCCGTACCAGCCGTGATCTATCCTGCACAGACCCGGACACGAGCGAGGCGAGCGAGAGGGCCAGTCACCGACGAGGCGATCGAGAAGATCAAGGCCATGATCGTCAGCGGTGAGCTCCGCCCGGGCTCCCGGCTCCCGCGCGAGGCCGACCTGGCCGAGCGTCTCGGGCTCTCCCGCAACTCCCTCCGGGAGGCGGTGAAGGCGCTCTCACTCATCCGGGTGCTCGACGTGCGCCAGGGCGACGGTACGTACGTGACGAGTCTGGAACCCGACCTGCTGCTCGACGCCCTGTCCTTCGCCGCCGACCTCCAGCAGGACGATACGGTACTGCAGTTCCTGGAGGTCCGGCGGATCCTGGAGCCGGCCGCGGCGGCCATGGCGGCCCGGGTCATGCCGGACGAGGAGATCGCTGCACTCGGCGAAGTGCTGGCCCGGCTGGAGGACGACGCCTCGCTGGAGGCACTGATCGACAACGACCTGGAGTTCCACCGCAGGCTTGCGGCGGGTTCCGGCAACGCGGTGCTCTGTTCATTGATCGACGGCCTGTCCGGCCCGACCGCGCGGGCCCGGCTGTGGCGCGGCCGAACCGAGGAGGGCGCGGTGGAGCGGACCAGGCAGCAGCACCGGGCGATCTACGAGGCCGTTGCCGCCCGGCGTCCGGAACTCGCCCAGGCCTGGGCGACGGTGCACGTTGCGGAGGTCGAGCAGTGGCTGCGCGGGACGCTCGGCGCGCAAGCCTCCGGGCTCGCCTGAGCAAGGACGAGAAAAAGGTGGCGGGGCCGGCTGAAGCCGGCCCCGCCACCCCCAAGTCGTGGTCACCCCGAATCGCGCGGGTGATCAAGCACAAGCGCACCCGCGGGGTGGAGGAAA
>NZ_JBEZKL010000280.1:0-2977 GCF_040704695.1 Streptomyces sp. NPDC048411 | reverse complement strand
ACCACCCCTGGTGTCCGCTGAACCGCCGGCTCAGGCCCATTCAACGGCATTGAGGTTGAAGGACGAGCTCACGGACTCATGGGTACGAGTGGACGGCTACGGGAGCGTCCACCGCTGGTTGGCGCCGCCGTTGCAGTCCCAGATCACCAGCTGGGCGCCGTTGGTGGTCGTGGATCCCGGGGCGTCCAGGCAGCGGCCCGACTGGACGCCCTTCAGGGTGCCGTCGGGCTGTGCCGCCCACTGCTGGTTGGCGCCGCCGGTGCAGTCCCACTGAATCACCTGTGTCCCGTTGGCGGTGCCCTGGCCGGTGACGTCCATGCACTTGCCGTTGTGGGTCAGGGTGCCGTTGGACCAGGTCCATACCTGCGCGCTTCCTCCGTTGCAGTCCCACAGCTGCACCGGGGTGCCGTTCGCGCTGGAGTCGTCCTTGGCGTCGACGCACTTGTCGACCAGGCCCGAGGTGATCGGGCCGACGTGGGACGAGGCGGTGCCGGGGGTGAGGGCGAAGTTGTCGAACTGGTCGGTCCGGTATCCGGTCACACCAAGGCCGGCCTGCCCGTTGGTGTAGCTGGAGTCGGTGACGGTGCCGACGGTGACGCCGTCCACCGCCGCTGAGAGGGTCGAGCCCTCCAGGGCGAACGCGACAGTGTGCCAGCTGCCGGTGCCGAGCGCGGTGGTCCTGCCGCTGGCCAGTGTGGTGAAGGTCCACTTGGCGTCGCTCTTGTCGATGGACCAGGCGCCGGTATCGCTCACGCGCAGGTGATAGGCGTTCAGGCCGTTGTTGTTCTTGGCCTGCTGGTTGACGCGGCCGAGCAGTTCGACGCTGCCTTCCTTCTCAAGCATGGTGTCGACGGTGACGGTGTAGTTGCTCCACGTGCCGTCACCCATGACCGTGTACGGGGCGTTGTAGGGTTCGTCGGTCCATCGGATCGGCGTCGTCGGGGCCATCTGGCGCAGACAGGTGCCCGAACGGCCGCCACCGCAGGCCACGGTCTGGAACGCGCCGTTCATGTCGGAGAAGTACTTCGGCGACGTGGTGGTGGCGGGGGTCTCGAAGGTGTCCGCATACGGCAGGTCGAGTGCGCCGGGTGCCGGCGGGGTCGCGGTTCCCTTGCCCTGGCCGGTCGTGGTGGTCACGGTGTAGACGTAGCCGGGCTGGAGAGTGAGGTTGAACTTGCCACCGCGCGGGGTGATGTCCTGCTGGCGGACGAACCAGCTCGCCGAGTCCCCCGACTTGACGTCGGTGGCCCAGACGTGGACCCGGCCCCTGGACAGGCCGCCCTTGACGGTGAACCCGGCGCTCTGGGCGGCTGTGGCGTCCATGGTCTCGATGACCGTGCTGTAGTCGGAGTTGTTCGTCGACTTCATCGTCACGTAGCTGCCGTTGGTGCGGTTGCCGCCGAGGTATCCGCCCGCGGAGTCGATGTAGTGCCAGCCGGGTTGGGTGAACTGTGTGGTGTGCGCGGTCACCCAGGCGGTCTTGCCGATTTTGTAGTTGCCGGACCAGGGCTGGTTGGCGATGGACATCCCGTCGGTGGAGAAGTTGAGGTTCGGGTAGAGCGCGGCGATGACCGGCCAGTTGAAGTAGGCGGTCATCTTCCCGTCGAGGTAACCGCGGTTGATCGACCGCGCCACGGCGGGCGCGCCGGTGTCGGTGTCCTGGGAGCCGTTCTCGCTGGCCCACAGCGGCTTGCCGAGACCCTGTGCCGTGGCGGTGCTGGAGCAGGTGGTGTAGGCGCCGAGGTAGCCGCACGGATAATGGACGCCGACGACGTCGACAGCGTCGTTGAACGCCGGGTCCTTGGCCATGTCGTCCGCTACTTCCCAGCCGCTGTCCGAGGCGACGACCTTGGTCGCATACCCGCGCGAGGTGAGTGTGGCCTTGAGTTTCTTGTACCAGGCCTCGTCGTAACCGCGCTCGTTCCAACCGCCGAGGTAGTCGATCGTCAGGTCGTGCTTCGCCGCGCAATCCATATAGGACATCAGATAGTCGATGGTGTCCTGGGACCAGAAGTTGCCGCCGCCGATCCAGCCGGGGGCGCCCCAGGACAGCGCAGCGAGCTTGATACCGGGGTTGCGGGCCTTGGCCTGTTCTGCCATCCACCACTCGTAGCCCTGGTTGCAGTCGACGGTGCCGGCCGTGTGCATGTGACTGGGCTCGGCACCGTCGGTGGAGTTGGTGTCGCCGCCGATCTCCAGCTTGAGCAGTTGGAGCGAGGCGCCGTAGCCGGGCTTGAAGAGGTAGTCGAGGAGATCGCTTCGCTGCGGCTCCGGGTAATCGGCCAGGAGTCGGGAGTTCCCGCCGCCGCCGGAGATGGCGCCGACACCGTCGAAGGTCAGGCCCGGCTTGGTGCCGTCGATGGTGATCGAGGTCGGCGGCGTGATCGAGGTCGGCGGCGTGGGCGCGGCCTGCGCGACGGTGGGAGCGGCCAGGCCGGTGAGCGTGCTCAGCAAAAGGCTCGTCACTGCGGCGAGCGTGCGCCAACGACGCACTGGTGCCCGAGTCATGCTGACTCCTTCGGGATTCGGATGCCTGAGGGCCTACGGCGCGCTGAAGACCTGGAGAGAACCCGAACTGCCGGGAGAATCACGCCGCATCCCCACGAGGCGCATGGGCGGGAAGTTGCTCGAACACGCCAAATATGAAGTCTGAATAAACAGATGTCAACGCTTAGTAACATAATCGCGCACACCTATTCAGGTGAGCCGTAACGCCCCGGCAGGGGTACTGCCGTGGCTGCCACCCGTCCGCGCGCACTGCCGGCTGCGCACACGGGGAGTCGGCTGGATCGGCTGACGAGGTCCGCGCCGGACGGCCGGGCCGCGATGCCCGGCCTTGCGGTAATCTGGATTTGTTGAATTGTGATGCTTTCCGTGTGTCTACCATGACGTTCATGGTGGAGTCGGCACACAGACGATCAGGGATGGGCTTGTGACGGACGCAGGACTGCTCGCACCCCAGCGCAGGGCACTGATT
>NZ_JBEZKL010000279.1:0-2991 GCF_040704695.1 Streptomyces sp. NPDC048411 | reverse complement strand
CTCGGCCCCCGCGCCCCCCGCCGCGCTGCGGGAGCGGGTGAAGAAGGCCACCGATGGAATCGACGCCTCCGACGCCACCCTCCTCTACTGGTTCTCCGACTCCAAGGCCCCGTACCTGGCGGGCTGCTGTGGCGCACCCGGCGTCATCACCAGGGAGCTCGGAGCGAAGAACGTCTTCGACGACACCCATGAGGAATGGCCGCAGATCAGCTGGGAGACCGTCGCCGACCGCAACCCCGACGTCCTGGTCATCGGCGATCTGACGCGCAGGGCACAGACCGCCGAGAGCGCCGCGAAGAAGATCGAGTTCCTGGAGTCCAGTCCCGCGACGAAGAACATGGACGCCGTCAAGCACAAGCGGTACGTGCTGCTCAGTGGCCAGGCCATGAACCCGTCCATCCGGACGGTCGAGGGTCTGGAGCAGGTCGCCGCCGGGCTGCGGACGTTCGGACTCGCCGGGTGACGGACACCGAACGGGTCGCAGCGGTAGGTACGGAGCAGGCACCCGGAACCGATACGCACCGCAGGGCCGGTGGCGCACGGGGGCTGCGCGACGGTGTGCTGTGGGCCGCGGGCGTCGCCCTGCTCGCGCTGTCCGTCGCCGTCGCCGTCACCATCGGCCCCGCCCGGATCTCCGTCGCCGACGTCTGGTCCGCGGTGGCCGCCCATCTCGGGGTGGGCGACTCGCGGCTCACCCCGATCCGGGACGGCATCATCTGGAACCTGCGCATGCCCCGTACCCTGCTCGCCGCCGTGTGCGGCGCCGGACTCGCGGTGTGCGGCACAGTCATGCAGTCCCTGCTCCGCAACCCGCTCGCCGACCCGTTCGTCCTCGGCGTCTCCTCCGGGGCGTCGACGGGCGCCGTCGTGGTCGTCGTACTCGGGGTGGGTGGGGGAGCGGTGTCGATCTCGACCGGGGCGTTCATCGGGGCGCTCTGTTCGTTCGCCCTGGTGCTGCTGCTCAGTCATACCCTCGGCGGTACGACGGACCGGGTCGTCCTCTCCGGCGTCGCGGCCATGCAGCTGTTCTCCGCGCTTACCTCCTTCGTGGTAATGACCTCGGCCGACGCCGAGCAGACCCGAGGCGTGCTGTTCTGGTTGCTCGGCTCGCTCAGCGGGGTCGGCTGGGCCGATGTGTGGGTCTGCTTGACCGTGCTCGTCGTGACCCTGCTGATCTCTTTGGGCCACGCCCGTACGCTCGATGCCTTCGCCTTCGGCCAGGACGCGGCCGCCGCCCTGGGAGTCGATGTCGGCCGCACCCGGATCGTGCTGCTCTGCACGACTGCGCTGCTGACCGCCGCGCTCGTCAGCTCGGCGGGTGCCATCGGCTTCGTCGGGCTGGTGCTGCCCCATGCCGCCCGGGCGCTCACCGGCTCCGGGCACCGGCGGCTGCTACCGGTCACCGCGCTGGCCGGGGCGGTGTTCCTGGTCTGGGTCGACACGCTCGCCCGGACCGTCCTCGATCCGCAGGAGGTGCCGGTGGGCGTCGTCACCGCCCTCATCGGCGTACCCGCGTTCGTTCTGGTCCTGTACCGCACCCGGAGGACCACATGACATCCATCGGCACCGCCGCAGGTCTGAGCGCCCAGCGGGTCTCCCGGGAGGCGGGCGGCCGTCTCGTCCTCGACGGAGTCTCCCTCGTCCCCCCGCCCGGCGCGACCGTCGGACTCCTCGGCCCCAACGGGTCGGGCAAGTCCACGCTGCTACGGGTGCTCGCGGGGGTCCTCGCGCCGGCGGCGGGTGTGGTGACGCTCGACGGCGAACCGCTCGCCGCGATCGGCCGGCGCACCGTCGCGCAGCGGGTCGCCGCGGTCGACCAGCATGCCGACACCCAGGTCGAGCTGCGCGTCCGGGACGTCGTGGGGCTCGGCCGCATTCCGCACCGCCGCGCCTGGTCGGCGCCCAGCCGCGCGGACGACGAAGCGGTACGCGAGGCACTGGAACGCACTGGACTCTCCGAACGCAGCGACCAGTCCTGGCACACGCTCTCCGGGGGCGAGCGCCAGCGTGTCCAGATCGCCCGGGCACTGGCGCAGCAGCCGCGTGAACTGCTGCTGGACGAGCCGACGAACCATCTCGACATCCAGCACCAGCTGGAGCTGTTGTCCCTGGTCACCTCGCTGCCCGTCACCGGCGTCATCGCCCTGCACGACCTCAATCTGGCCGCGATGTTCTGCGACCGGATCGTCGTCATGAGGGAGGGGCGGGTGGTGGCCGCCGGTACCCCGGCGGACGTCATCACCGAGGAACTCATCGCAGATGTGTACCGGGTACGGGCGGTGGTCACCCAGGACGGCCCGGACGGGCGGCCCTCGGTGCGGTTTCTGCCCGGACGGGCGGAGTAGTGGGACATACGGAAGCAGAGGCGGAACCCGGCACGGTGCGGGCCCGCCCCTGGCCCGTCCACTCCCGGGAGCCGTGCCTGCCCGGCCGCCGGGAACGGCCGTGGAACTCACCTGGTGAGGCCGTAGTGACGGTAGAGCTCCTCCTCCTCGGAGACGGAGAGATGCGCATCCGCGTCCACCCTCGGGGCACCTTTCACGCGGTCCTTCGGATGGGGAATGTGCAGATCGGAGCCCACCCGGCGAGCGCCGTCCAGGGGCACGAAATTCTCCTTCATGCCGAACAGGCCGGTCTTCACCGTGATCCAGTCCGGTCTGCCGGTCGCGTCGTCGAGATACACCCGCCCCACGGTGCCGACCTTCTCGCCCCTGGGGTCGTACACCGTCAGGCCGTCGAGCTCCTTGGCATCCGTGAAACCGTCAGCGGCTCCCATGACCGGTTCCTCCTCGCCCGGGCGCGCGCCCTGCGGGCAGCCCCACCAGGGAAGGCACGTCCGGCTTCCATCGCGCCTCACCCGGATGGGCGATGCAACTTCCCGGCCCGGAACGATGGCCCTTAGGGCCTGTTCTGAGTTCCCCGCCTGCGCCCCGACGCCCGGCACGCACGCTCGCCGCACGGCGCCGCAGGACAGGTGGCTCCGCCACATGA
>NZ_JBEZKL010000278.1:0-3035 GCF_040704695.1 Streptomyces sp. NPDC048411 | reverse complement strand
CCCCACGAGCGGGAGCGGGCTCCCGATCGTGGGGGAGGCCGTTACGTCAGCGGCGCGGCGGCTCGCCGAAGAGATCCACAGCGACCCGCACGTCCCTGAGCGCGGATGCCAGTGCGCTGACCGAGCCGACCGCCCCCGCGATCAGCAGCAGTGAGCGGCGCAGCCGCGGAATCTCGGGCACACCGGTGACCGCCATCGCGTCCAGGGCCGCCAGTTCGTCCTCGGCGATCCCTCGGTCGGGGAACTCCGCGGGATGCCCCGCCAGCTCACGGCGGAGCCGGGAGACCGCCGTACGCAACTCCGTCACCCTCGGGTCCTCGCCACTGCCGGTCGCCCGCGTCTGCCCCATGCTTCGCAACAAAGCACTCCCCCTCGCACATCTTCGTGCCGGTGTTTCGATCATGCCCCGGACCGTGGTCAAGTGTCCGGGGGTGCGCAAGTTAACGCCATGCAAGGTGCCGTGCGCCACTCCGGGGACAGAATTCAGGGTGACCACCGGGGGACGCGGGCCACGGCCGGGTCGGGTGGGAATTCATGGGCGTCGTGGGGTATTCAGGGCCTCATGGCTCATTCATCTCCCCCCGTCATCGCAGGTCTGCTGCTCGCCGCAGGCGGTGGCCGACGACTCGGCGGCCGGCCGAAGGCATTGCTGGAACACCGCGGGCGGCCACTCGTCGAGCACGCCATACGCATGCTGCGGGAGGGCGGCTGCGACCCCGTCCATGTGGTGCTCGGCGCCGCAGCGGACGAGGTGCGGGCGCGGGCGGACCTCTCGGGATGCGCGGTGACCGTCAACCCGCAATGGCCGGAAGGCATGGGTTCCTCACTGCGGGCGGGGCTCGGCACGCTCTCCGGTACGGAGGCGGACGCGGCGCTGGTCCTCCTGGTCGACCAGCCGGGCATCGGTGCACAGGCGGTGGCCCGGGTCCGGTCGGCGTACCGCTCCCGGATGACGCTGGCGGCAGCCTCGTACGACGGGGAGCGCGGCCATCCGGTGCTGTTCGGTGCCGACCGGTGGGCGGACATCGCGGCGAGTGCCGTGGGCGACCAGGGGGCGCGTGCGTACCTGCGGGCGCACCGCGATGCGATCACCCTCGTCGAGTGTTCCGATGTGGCCAAGGCGTACGACATCGACACCGCGGAGGACCTGAGGCACCTCGGCTGAACGGGCCGTGCGCGCGCCGGCACGCTGCGCCGCCCCCACCCCACTTGTGTCGACCCGGAGAATCTCGACGTCAACAAACCATTGAACTTCCACCATGAGGAAACTACTATCCACTGGTCAGAAGCGCTCTGTACCCCAGACGGCGCCCACGGCCGTATCCCGGAGCCCTGGCACGCCGTGCCATTGAGGCGACCCGGCGGCCGCGAAGGCGCCGCCCGCACCGCCCGCTGAAGGAGTGACAGCTCATGTCCGCACCAGCGCCGTCCCCGCTGGCCATCGTCGATGCCGAGCCCCTGCCCCGGCAGGATGAGGTCCTGACCGACGCGGCCCTCGCGTTCGTGGCCGAGCTGCACCGGCAGTTCACGCCCCGCCGTGACGAGCTGCTCGCCCGCCGCGCCGAGCGCCGCGCCGAGATCGCCCGCACGTCCACGCTGGACTTCCTGCCCGAAACGGCGGCGATCCGCGCGGACGACTCCTGGAAGGTCGCCCCGGCCCCGGCCGCGCTGAACGACCGCCGGGTGGAGATCACCGGTCCCACCGACCGCAAGATGACCATCAACGCCCTGAACTCGGGCGCCAAGGTCTGGCTCGCCGACTTCGAGGACGCGTCCGCCCCCACGTGGCAGAACGTCATCCTCGGCCAGCTCAATCTGATCGACGCCTACGAGCGCCGCATCGACTTCACGGACCCGAAGTCCGGCAAGTCGTACACCCTGGGGCCCGCCGACGAGCTCGCCACGGTCGTCGCCCGCCCCCGCGGCTGGCACCTGAACGAGCGTCACCTCCAGCTCGACGGCACCCCGGTGCCGGGCGCACTGGTCGACTTCGGCCTCTACTTCTTCCACAACGCCCAGCGCCTGATCGACCTCGGCAAGGGCCCCTACTTCTACCTCCCGAAGACGGAGTCGCACCTGGAGGCCCGCCTCTGGAACGACATCTTCGTCTTCGCCCAGGACTACGTCGGTATCCCGCAGGGCACGGTCCGCGCGACCGTCCTGATCGAGACGATCACCGCCGCGTACGAGATGGAGGAAATCCTCTACGAACTCCGCGACCACGCCTCCGGGCTGAACGCGGGCCGCTGGGACTATCTCTTCTCCATCGTCAAGAACTTCCGTGACGGCGGCTCGAAGTTCGTCCTGCCGGACCGCAACGCGGTGACGATGACCGCCCCGTTCATGCGCGCGTACACGGAACTCCTCGTCCGCACCTGTCACAAGCGCGGTGCTCATGCGATCGGCGGCATGGCGGCATTCATTCCGTCCCGCCGTGACGCCGAGGTCAACAAGGTCGCCTTCGAGAAGGTCAAGGCCGACAAGGACCGCGAGGCGAACGACGGCTTCGACGGCTCCTGGGTCGCCCACCCGGACCTCGTCCCGATCGCCATGGCCTCCTTCGATGCGGTCCTCGGCGAGAAGCCGAACCAGAAGGACCGTCTGCGCGAGGACGTCTCCGTGGCGCCGGGCGACCTGATCGCCATCGACACCCTGGACGCCAAGCCCACGTACAACGGCCTCCGCAACGCCGTCGCCGTCGGCATCCGCTACATCGAGGCGTGGCTGCGCGGCCTGGGCGCTGTAGCCATCTTCAACCTGATGGAGGACGCCGCCACCGCGGAGATCTCCCGCTCGCAGATCTGGCAGTGGATCAACGCGGACGTGGTCTTCGAGAACGGCGAGCACGCCACGGCGGACCTGGCCCGCAAGGTCGCCGCCGAGGAACTCGCCGCGATCCGGGCGGAGGTCGGTGAGGAGGCGTTCGCGTCCGGCAAGTGGCCCCGTACGAGAGGAAGGCTGACCGTGGCCCGCACCGAGTACTACGACGACCCGAACGCGCCCAAGCCGAACAGCATGGTCGTCGCGGCATCCGC
>NZ_JBEZKL010000277.1:0-3088 GCF_040704695.1 Streptomyces sp. NPDC048411 | reverse complement strand
TACTTGAACAACAGGGCCGAGAACAGTCATCAGCCCACGAGGCAGCGCGAGCGCGCTATGAAGGGCTTCCGTTCCAGCGGAGCGGCCCAGAGGTTACTCGCCACCTTCAGCCGGATCTCCAGCCACTTCCGACCCCGACGCCATCTGATCAAAGCAAGTGATTACCGCACCGAGATGACCGAACGGTTCCGCATCTGGAAGACCGTCTCCGGAGCCCTCACGACCGTCTGACCAGGATGCCCCCGGCCCGGCCGAAATCGTCCCCAGCGCACGTCAACTCGCGTACAGCGACAGGAACTTGACAACAAAATCCCTCGCGCTCCTGGCCGTCGTCGCGGCCGTCCGTGGCACTCGGTGAACGGCTGTCGCCGAGCGGGCCGTTCTCAGACGTGCATGTGGCTCACGTCGGAACCGTACGTGTCACCGACGTGGGACCGCAGAACGTCCGAGAAGCCCTGGACGTCGTCGGCACGCAACCGGGCGATCAGCTCCGCGTGTTCGGCGATGATGTCCGCGCAGCGGGCCAGGAGCGTTTCGCCGTAGCTGAAGAGCAGGAACCGCTGGCGGTCCGCGATCCTGTCGTTGAGTTCGAGCATGACCAGGTTGTCACCAACTTCGACGAAGGAGCGGTGGAAGGCGATCGTGAGCTCGACGAAGCAGTTGAGGTCGCGGGCGGCGAGTGCCTGCTTCTGCCGGTCGATGCCCTCTTCCAGCTGCGCAGCAAGAGCGGCCCTGCGCTCCGTCGTGGCTCGTTGGACGGCTGTGCTTTCCAGGATGAGCCGGGCGTCGGCGAGGTCCCTGACGGCCTTCTCGCTCAGTCCGCGCACGAGAGCGCCGCGCTTGGGGTAGACGGTGATCCAGCCCTCGTCCTGGAGGCGGACGAGAGCGGCCCGCACCGGGGTACGACTGACACCGAGCTCGGCGGCGAGCCCCGCCTCGCCGAGCATCGTGCCCGGTCGGTGCGTTCCGTCGAGGATGCCCTCGCGGATGGCGGCGTAGGCCCGCTCGGACGCGCTCTCGGTTGTCGACATGACCCCATCCTCCGCACACCAGGCCCGTCGGCGGGTAACCGCCGGAGCATGCACCCTCCGCACACGTTCACAGCACACAGTAACTGGGATACAAAATGCGTGCATGTGGAATACCTGACCGAGGTCGGGTGTTGGAGCACACCAGAAGGCCCGTTCCGGCGGCTCTTCCGGAAACAGAAGGGATCTTCCCGTGCGGCAGATCATCGTCATGGGCTCCGGCCCGGCCGGCTACACGGCCGCCCTCTACGCCGCCCGCGCCAATCTGCGGCCGCTGCTGATCGCCTCCTCCGTGGAAGCGGGCGGCGAGCTGATGAACACCACCGAGGTCGAGAACTTCCCTCTGAAAGGCAGCAACCGTTGAGCACCCTGGAACTCACCAAGGAGAACTTCGACGAGGTCGTCTCGAACAACGGCTTCGTCCTGATCGACTTCTGGGCGGACTGGTGCCCGCCGTGCCGCATGTTCGGCCCGATCTTCGAGGCCGCGTCCGAGCGTCACCCCGACTTGGTCTTCGGCAAGGTCGACACCATGGCACAGCCGGAGCTCGCGCAGGCGTTCGACATCCAGTCGATCCCGACGCTCGCGATCATCCGCGACAAGGTCGCCATCTTCGCCCAGCCCGGCGCCCTGCCCGAGAACGCACTGGAAGACCTGATCGCGCAGTCGCGGAAGGTCGACATGGACGAGGTACGCCAGCAGATCGCAGCGGAGCAGCAGAAGTAGGGGCGGCAGCCCGAACCAAGACGGCGACATCAGGGGAGAGCGGGCCCGGAGCGCCAGGCCCGCCCGCCGGAACCCGATGCCGCACCCACCCATGAGCACCGCCGGGCGTGATCAGATCAGCTCCGGCCCGAGAAAGGCACTCCCTGTGCAGGACCAGGACATCCACCACCGCATGGCCGAGCTCGTCAGCGAGGAGCATGCGCTGCGCGACGGGAGGACGGGACAGGAGGCGACCGCCGTGCGCATCGACGTGTGGGCTGACGTGGTCTGCCCGTGGGCGTACATCGGCAAGCGGCGGCTGGAGAAGGCGCTCGCCGCGCCGGCGCTGGCCGGCCTGGACGCCGAGGTGGTGTGGCGGCCGTACCGGATCGACCCGACCGCCCCCGCCCACGGCACCCGGCTGGACGAGACCTCCGCCCACGCGGTGGCCGACGGCACCGCGACCTCCTGCGCCGTCGGTCCGTCCACGGCGGACAGCCGGGGGCTCGTGTCCCGGATCGCCGCCGAGGAGGGGTTCGGTCCCGGATGGGGAGAGGTATGGCACGCCAGCAGTCATGACGCGCACCGCCTGGTCACCCTGTCCTACGAGCACGGCGGCAGCACCCTCCAGGGCGAGGTCGTCGAGCAGGTGATGAAGGCGCACTTCCTCGACGGTGACAACATCGGCGATCGCAGCCTGCTGCACTCCATCGCCGAGCGGGCCGGCATCCACGCCGCCGACACGCTCCTGGACGACGGCGCCGCCGACCGCGAGGTGCGCGAACTCCTCCTGATCGGCAAGGCTCGCGGCATCGCGACCTCGCCCACCATCGTGGTCGGCGACCGGGCACTCGCCGGCGCTCAGCCGCCCGAGGTGATCACCGACTTCCTCACCGCGGCCGCGGACGTACGCCCCCGCGAGATGCCCGAGGAGGTCCAGCGGCTGCGCTGGTCGGAGTCCCTGCTCCAGCAGCGCGACCCCCTGGGCGCCCTGACCCTGCTCCGGCCGCTGCTCGACCATCACGGCGACGACCTGAACGTCCGACAGCTCGCCGCCCGCGGCTACTTCCACTCGGCCCAGCTCTCCCAGGCCCACAAGGTGCTGCGGCGGCTCGTGGAGGACTGCCCCGACGACTCGTACACGCGGCTCATGCTCGGCCGTACCCTCCAGCGCCTCGGCAGAGGCGACGAGGCAGCCGTACACCTGAAGATGGCCGCCGCCATGTCCCCCGAGCTGGCCTGAGGGCCGCCTCCGCGCGCGGCATTGTCAACTTGAGCTGGCGAGCTTGGGGCTGGGATGATCGTCGGGTTTGTTGATCATCGGGGAGGGGCTGGCCGTGGAGACCGAGGCGTCG
>NZ_JBEZKL010000276.1:0-3208 GCF_040704695.1 Streptomyces sp. NPDC048411 | reverse complement strand
TACTTGAACAACAGGGCCGAGAACAGTCATCAGCCCACGAGGCAGCGCGAGCGCGCTATGAAGGGCTTCCGTTCCAGCGGAGCGGCCCAGAGGTTCCTCGCCACCAGCCGGATCTCCAGCCACTTCCGACCCCGACGCCATCTGATCACAGCAAGTGATTACCGCACCGAGATGACCGAACGGTTCCGCATCTGGAAGACCGTCACCGGAGCCCTCATGACCGCCTGACCAGGATGTCCCCGGCCCGGCCGAACGCGCCCCCAGCACACCTCAACTCGCCTACAACAAAAGGAATTTGAAAACACCCCTGCGCCTGAACCGACCGCACGAGGCCGTCCCCCAGGTCCGCGTACGCGGCCAGACCCCGGACCACGAGAAGCGGCTCCGAACGCAGATCGCGAAGCTCAAGGAACTCCGAGCCGCGGACGCAGTTCAGCTCCGGCAGCTGGAAGCAGCCGTCGAAGCACTCGTCGGAGCGCTCCATCTGTCCCAACTGGAAAACAGCCGGCTGCGCACCCAGCTAGCGGACCACCCCGACATCCGCCCCAGTCCAGGGCCCGCTCAGGGCCCTCCAGCGGCGGCATGTCGAACTGCTCGGCTCACTCGGCAGCGGCCTGCTGCTCCTCGGCGCGCTTGGCGGCGAGCCACTCTTCCTTGGACTCAGTGTCGGCGTCGCGCGACGGTTTGGAAGCCCCCGTCCACCGGCCGCGTAGGGATACGACCGCTCATCGTGGCTGTGGGGCACGACGGCTCGGAACTCTCCAGGATCGGCCCTCACGACACTATGGACAGCTACACCTGAGCAAGGTTGCACGGCCAGGAGAAGCAATAGCTGCGAACTCTCCGTACGCGCGGTCGTCGTGCTGCTCAGGGGCCTGCCGACGACAGAACCGCTTGCTTCGGCAAACATGGATATGAAGGGGGTCATGGTGTGGTCTCCTGCGGAGGCGTGGTGGTGCGTGGGAGGGGGATGCCGAGGTTGACGATGGGCCGACGAAGGCGCCGCCCGGTTTCGCCTCTCTTGGCTCGCAGGAGGGTGAGGGCCAGGTCGATGCCTTCGGTCTCGCCGCGCCAGCCTTTCGGTTTCGGCCCGGGTCCGGCGGTTGAAATGGGCCAGGAAAGCGTCCCACTCCTCGTCTGTCGGGGTTCGGTACTCTTCGCTGGGGCGAGAGGCTCGTCGTCGGCTGATGAACGCGCGGTGGGCCTCGATCGTCTCGGCGGGATAGACCGCCTTGTACCCCATTGTCGTGTCAATACGCCTATGCCCACAGATCACTTGGGCGATATGAGGCGGCAGGCCGTTCATGATGGCGTCGGTGACGAAGATCCTGCGGAAGTCGTGGGGCGAGAAGGTGAGAGCCTCGTCGTCGGCGTTGGTGAGGCCGGTGGCGGCCAGGGCATTGACTAGACATCCGGAAGTTCTTCAACAGTGTGCCGTGGGACCTGGTCATCAAGGCGGTCGAGGCGAACACCGATCTGCCGTGGGTAGTTTCCGAGTGTGTCGAGCAGCTCTCGGCATGGGGACTCGACGGCCTGGCCTTCACCGCGGAACTGATCCTCAGTGAACTGATCACTAACGCCATCCGGTACGGCACCGAGCTGATCCACGTCCGCATGCTGCGCGACCGCACTCTGGTGTGCGAGGTCTCCGACAGCAGCAACACATCCCCACACCTGCGCTACGCCGCCACGACGGACGAGGGCGGCCGCGGACTGTTCCTGGTCGCCCGCCTCGCCGAGCGCTGGGGCACCCGGTACACCCCCCGAGGCAAGGTCATCTGGTGCGAGCAGTCCCTGGTGGCTGCCACGGAGGACCTGTTCGAGGTGATGGCCTTCTAGCGACGGCGTGATCCGAACCGGACGGCGGGCTGTCGGAGATCGAAGGAATCCTGCCGGTGCCCGCCGAGCGGGTCCGCCCGCTCGACTTCGCCGCGGAGAAGACCCGCGAGAAGCAGGGGCGCCGCGGTTACGGCAGCTTTCGCGGGGGGTGCGGCGGTGCAGGCGCGTTGCATGCCGAGTCCTGGATGCGGTGGCGCCGCCATTCGCGGGGAGTGACCCCGTAGGCCGCCCGGAACCGGCGGGTGAAGTGGCTGGGGCTGGTGAATCCGCAGCGGGCCGCCACGGCCGACACGGGGAGTCCGGCGTGCCGCGGGGAGGCCAGCAAGCGGCATGCCGCTTCGAGCCGTTCGCCGATGACCCACTGCTCCAGCCTGATGTCGGCCCGGCTGAGCACCATATACAACTGCCTTCGGGAGATGGCGTGTTCCTGCGCTATGCGGTCTGGCGTGAGGTCGGGGTCGGACAGATGGCGGCGTACGTAGGCCATGATCCGGTTGACGAGCGAGCCGTCCATGACCGCGCGGACACGCCGGTCGTCCTCGTCGTGCGCCGCCGAGGTAAGCAGGGCCCGGACCAGCTCGATGGTGGCATTGCCCAGGGCAGCGGTGCCGGGGTCCGCCTCAAGGCGGCCAGGGCCCCGCCACAGGGCGCGCAGGTGGGCCAGGACCAGGTCGTGCATCGGGCTGGCCCGCAGCCGTACGGAGGCCCGTACGACGGTGCCCACCGGCACCCCGAGATGTTCCATGTCGATGGTGATGGCCTGGACGGCCCCCTCGCCGTACCAGCCGTAGCTGCGGGGCGCGAGCTCGTGGAAGACACCGATGTCGTCTGGGCCCAGGACGTACCGCTCGCCTCTGTTCTCGGCATTGTGGATGCCCAGGGTCTGGAGCGAGACCGAGACCACGGGACGGTCGCGGTGCCATCGCACGTGCCTGGCCGTCCGCCGGACCTCGAACCCCGTGCTCCGGGCGTCGAAGAGGTCCAGTGAGCCGACCCGCCATGCCTCGAACCGGGCCCGGATCCCCGTTTCGGGTGATTCGTGGACGATGTCGTTCGGTACCGACGTGTCGTTCATCGCGTGGTGGAATGCGTCCACCCGGTCCTTCGGCGCGAAGGTGTCCAGATCCAGCAGCAGCACGAAGTCCCGCCTCCATCAAGCCTGTTGGCTGTCACACGCGCCATTTTCCGACAGGTGGCGGCGGTCTCCGGGGCGAACACTGCACGGAGGGGCAAGACCTTCGCACCCAAGGGCGACCGGGGCTGCTTGATCGCGTCTAGTGCCGGATCAGGCAACGTTTGCCCTGTCGACGACGGCGCGTAGGCGCTGGTCGTCGGCGTGGCGGTTTCGCCAGATGATGTAGCGGCGGAT
>NZ_JBEZKL010000275.1:0-3208 GCF_040704695.1 Streptomyces sp. NPDC048411 | reverse complement strand
CGCGAGGTCATGCCCTCCGTCGAGCACCGCTCCCACAAGGGCCTGAACAACCGGGCCGAGAACAGCCACCAGCCCACGCGGCAACGCGAACGCGCCATGAAAGGCTTCCGCTCCGCCGGCGCAGCCCAGCGGTTCCTGTCCGCGTTCAGCGGCATCTCACCCCACTTCCGGCCCCGACGCCACCTGCTCACCGCCACCGACTACAGAGCCGAAATGACCATCCCCTTCGTCATCTGGGAGCAGATCATCGGCGCCGCCGGCCAGCCCGCCTGATCCGGAGCAGACACTCGGGCCGACCACGCCTTGCACATCGTCACGGACTCACACACCCAACAACGTGACAACGCCGGATGGCGTCCCGGCCGATCGTGATCGTCACGCAGTCGTGAATCTACTCCTCGACGAACGTGACGGTCTCGTCGAGCGGCGCCCGGCCCGTACGGGCGTAAGCCACCGTTGCGTCCTCGAACCCGATCGACATGCCACAGAAGAGGATGAGCTCGTCCGGTGGTGACAGGATCTCCGCGACCGTCTTGCGATACACCGACCACGCCATCTGCGGGCAACTGTGCAGCCCTTCGGCGCGGAGCAGCAACATGACGGTCTGCAGATACATGCCGACGTCGGACCATTGAGGCTGGCCCATGTCGCGGTCGATGTAGCAGAACAGGGCGGCGGGTGCACCGAAGCAGTC
This sequence comes from Streptomyces sp. NPDC048411, assembly GCF_040704695.1. Lineage (NCBI taxonomy): Bacteria > Bacillati > Actinomycetota > Actinomycetes > Kitasatosporales > Streptomycetaceae > Streptomyces > Streptomyces sp. NPDC048411. Next base: position 2,514 of record NZ_JBEZKL010000275.1, on the reverse strand, counting down.
CCAGTTCGCGGCGGCGGCCCTCTGGCGCGCCTCCCAGTCCTCGCGCGCAATACCGAGTGCGCTGTAGCGCTCATGGCCGAAGGCGGATCGGCGCTCATGGTACGGAGACTTCAGTGCGGGTGGGTACATCTCGTACTCCCGCTCGTCCCAGGGGTCGGCTGCCGCCACGCGCTCGCCGGCGCGCCTCTTGAGCTCGGCCAGCGGCCGACCGGTCACCACGTAGGCGCGCCACGGCTGGAGGTTCGATCCGGACGGCGCCCAGGCCGCGGCGGACAGCACCCGCTCCACCATCCGCCTCGGGACGGGCCGGTCGGTGAACCCGCGCACCGCCCGTCGGCTCGTGACCGCCTCATAGACATCCAAGATCATCTGCCTCCCTCATCTGCTCCACCTGTCCGCTCAGTGACAATCCGGGACCGCTGGGGCACCGGCGCATCCAGCGCCATGCCGGCGGTCGACTGTCGCGACGCCCTCGGGCCCGTCCCACCCCGAGAGCCGTGGCCCGTCCATCCCGGCGGGACGAGAGTGGGTGCATGCGAGTCCCCCGCTCTCCGCCTGACCGGGGACCGGGGGACCGCAGCCGGATACCCATCCGACTCAAGCTGCCACGCCCGGCGGGCGCATCGAAAGGACTGCCGGGCTGGGACAGGACGCGCAGGAGGCGGGGGATGTCAGGAGAGCCAGTCGGCGTAGTGGGTAGGGGCGAGGTGGGCGTCCTTGTCGGTGAGGACGTCACCTTTGACGGCGGCGAACATGCCGGCGGTGGGGTCGGTGACGACGGTACGGTTGTCGCCCTTGTGGGACAGCGTGATCCGGCCCAGCTCGTCCAGGGGGAAGATCTCGGGGCCGGCGATGTTGTGCTTGCCGTTCAGCGGGGTGCCCGCGGCGACCTTCGCCACCGCGTCGGCCACGTCCTTGGAGGCGATCGGCTGGATCGGCGTGGCGGGCAGCCGGACGGTGTCTTTGTCGGCGGTCCAGGACATGACGGCGTCCATGAACTCCATGAACTGCGTCGCCCGGACGATCGAGTAGGGGATCGGCCCGGCCGCGAGGATGTTCTCCTGGAGCGCCTTGGCCCGGTAGTAGTCCAGCTCCGGTACCTGGTCCGTGCCGACGATCGAGAGGATGACGAAGTGGCCGACGCCGCCCTTGTGAGCCGCGGCCAGGAGGTTGTCCATCGAGGTCTGGAAGAAGGCCGGGGAGGCTTCGTCGAAGGTCGGGGAGTTCGTCAGGTTGACGACGACATCGGCTCCCGCCACCGCCTCGTCCAGCCCCTGGCCGCTGATGACGTCGACTCCGGTGGACTGCGAGTGTGGTACCGCCTCGTGCCCGGCGGCGTTCAGTTTCTTGACGACCTGCGACCCGATCAGCCCGGTACCGCCGATGACTGCGAATTTCATGACACACCCTTCGCTACATTTTGCGTGCAATATGCCATATGAACAGCCATGTGGACGCAGCATGAAACGGCTCGTTGATCGACCAATGAGGGACGGCGTCAGAGGCCGTCGACGAACGTGACCGTCTCGTCGAGCGGCGCCCGGCTGATGTTCTCGGTGATCTGGTCCCAGATGGTGAAGCGGATGGTCATCTCCAAGCGGTGTTCGGCGGCGGTTATCAGGTGTCGGCGGGGCCGGAAATGGAGTGAGATGCCGCTGAACGCGGACAGGAACCTTTGGGCTCCACCGACGCTGCGGAAGCCCTTCATCGCTCGTTCGCGCTGGCGGGTGGGCTGGTGGCTGTTCTCCGCCCGGTTGTTCAGCCCCTTGTGCGAGCGGTGCTCGATGGAGGGCATGACCTCACGGTGGGCCGCGCCGTAGGAGCGGAGCTTGTCGGTGACCATCACCCTCGGCACCGCACCGGTCTTCTTCATCAGACGACGCAGGAAACGCCTGGCCGCGGCCTTGTCCCGGCGGCTCTGCACCAGGATGTCCAAGACGTTGCCGTCCTGGTCGACGGCCCGCCACAGGTACTGTCGCACACCGTTGATCTTGACGAACACCTCGTCCAGGTGCCATTTGTCGCCGGGCCGGGGCCGGCGGCGGCGCAGACCGTCGGCGTAGGCCTGCCCGAACTTGGCGCACCAGCGGCGGACGGTCTCGTGGGAGACGACCACGCCGCGCTGGAGCATAAGCTCCTCGACCTCGCGGAAGCTGAGCGGGAAGCGAAAGTACAGCCACACGCAGTGCGAGATCACCTCCACCGGGTACCGATGCCCTTGTACGACGGGGACGCGCTCCCCACGAACAGCCCCCTCCACCATGATCAACCCGAAGATCATCCCACCCCGCCAGCCAACGTGACAGAGCCCGCACACCGGCTCCCACCTGGGCGGATGAAGTTCTCGGCAAGGGCAGGGTCTGCGGTTCGGCTCAGCGGCCGGACGGCGGTCGGCGGTTATGCCCACTCGATACCCAGCTCCCGTAGTGCACGCAGCCCTGACCTCGTTTACTGCACCCCCTCAAACGGCTGGTTGGGGTGGTGGGTGACGGCGCTACAGTCCGCCCTATGACG
>NZ_JBEZKL010000274.1:0-3257 GCF_040704695.1 Streptomyces sp. NPDC048411 | reverse complement strand
CCCTCCTGGCCACCTGGACCGGCGCCTGCTCGATATGCGGCCAATCCGCACCGACACCAGAACCACACCACAGGACCTAACAAAGCCCTACTAGGAACAGCCAAGAAAACTTGCTGATTTGAGCAACTTGCCGATCTTCGGCAAGTTCGCTAAATCGGCAAGTTTTTTGATTTTCGGCACTTGCGCGACCGAGGAAAGTAGCGAAATTTGGCAACTATGCCCGCCGTGCCATGCCGCTCAGCCCTCGGCCGGGGAAGCTGTCCCACCAGGAGGAACGGTGAAATCGGCACGCTGCCCTGGCTCGGTCGTCGTTGTCAGCGCGCCCGCCGCCGACAGCCTGGTGCATCCCCCGGGTTCGCTCGAAAAAGGACTATGGTCGCGGCCGGGCCGACGGGCGTCCGTGCGCCTGCTCGGCAGCCCGGACGCTCTCCTCCAGGGCCGCCATCAGGTCCATCGCCGGGGCGGCCTCCGCTGGCTTGGCGAGTTCACCGACGGTGATTTTCGCGTCCACGAGCTGCTCGAGGGCGTGGGCGTACTCGTCGTGTACCTGGCCCACGTCGATGCCGGTGAGTTCCCGGATCAGCGCCTCGGCCAGCTCCAGCTCCCGGTCGCTGACCGGCGTGGACGGTGCGAGGTCACCGGGGTCGCGCAGCTCGTCCTGCCACAGGAGAGTCTGCAGGACGAGCATGCCGTGGTGGGGGCGGAGCAGCCCCAGGCGCTCCCGGCCGCGCAGGGCCAGTTTGGCGACGGCTACGTACCCGGTGCGGGCGAGCGCCTCGACGAGCAGGGCGTACGGGCGGTCGGCGCCGGGCCCGCCGGGGCCCACGTAGTACGGCCGGCCGTAGCTGAGGGGGTCGATGTCCCGCCCCTCCACGAAACCCAGCACTTCCGCGACGCGCTTCGTGGGTAGCGGAAGGCGGGCCAGATCCTCTGGGGTCAGTGGCACCATGCTCCCGTCGGGCATCGCGAAGCCCCTGCCGACCTCCTCGTACGGGATCTCCCGGTCCTCGGCCTTGCAGTAGCGCCGGTGCTCGACGCGGCTGGCGTCGGCGACGTGGATCTCGTGCAGACGCACGGAGTGCTCCTCCGTGGCTGTGTAGAGCCGGATCGGCAGCGCGACCAGCCCAAACTGCAGCGTCCCGGACCAGGTGGCTTTCATGTATCCAGCGTCATCCGCCAGCAGGCGGTGCGCGCGCCCACGTGCCCCGAGCGCAGCGTGAGACCTTGCAGACTGGTTGGCCAGTGGCGTTCCGTCGCTGATCACGAATCTGTTGGCACGGCCGTGTACCCGTGGCTGAGCGGCGGTGTACCAGAGCAACACATCCGCACCCCTCGCCCCCGCCTTCATCGATCGCCTGAAGTAGCCAGAATTGGGATCCTTCGTGATCGCGCAGAACGCCACGCAATCACTGGGACCTGCCTCATCTCCCTCCCTCCCTCCCTTCCGCCACTGAGGACAGCCAGCAGCCGGTGGCGCCGGCTGCTGGCTGCGTGGTTGAGGGGTTCAGGGGGTCTTCTCGGGCGGCAGGGCCAGGTCGAGGAACTGCGTGCGTGTTTTTTGGTCGAGGGTGCCGTCGAGAGACAAGGCTGTGCGGATGGATCGGGCGCTGACGTCCCGTGGCGTGTTCCACCGTCGTTCAGCGTCTCCGACGATCTCTGCGATGGTGTGGTGGGCCTGCTCGGGATGATGCCGGACCAGCCAGTCGAGCATCCTGGCGATCGTTGGGGTGATCCCGTAGAAGCCTGGCCCGCTCTCGGTGTCCGCGTCCAGCTCACGGCCGGTGGCGAATTCATCCAGGAAAGCGTGCCGAATGGTGGCGGCCAGGTCGTGCGTGTCGACGATGCTGGTCGTGTCCGCGGCGACTGTCCAGGCGAGTTCGTCGGCGATTTCGTGGACGGCGGGCTCGCTGCGGTGCCGCAGAGCCCAGCGTTTGCGCCGGTCAGGGCGTTCCCACAGGACACGGAAGAAGATGCGGCCCAGGCGCTGGCGGAGTTCGGAGATGCCGACGGGCAGGTCGTCGTCATCGTCTGAGGCGAGCGTGGCCGCGGCGCCTTCTGGTGACCGGCGGCGTTGTTCGGTCCAGTCCTCCGCTACGGGGCGTGCCCAGAGGTTGCGGCCGTTGACGGCGGTCTGCGGTGGAGGTACGTCGTTTTCGTGGCGCGAGATGTAGGCGCGCAGGGTGGAGGCGGCGATGCCGCTGATCTTTGCCATCTCGGGGACGCCGATGAGTTGGTCGGCTGCGAGTTCGGGCGCGGACAGCTTCACCACGCACTTGGACAGGGGTGTGGCGTTCTTGGGGCGGTGTGAGGCCCAGAGGGCGAGGTGGTCGTTCCACTGGTCGGGCGGTGGGGCGTCCGGGTCGAAGTTGGCCACCTTGAGGAGGCGTCCGCCGGCGGGGTGGGTGTTGTCGTCGAGGAGGTCGTCGAGGAGGTCGTCGGCGGTGACGGTGGTGGCTGCTTTGACGGGCCGGTGGTCGTAGCGCTCGCCGGCTGCGTCCCAGACCTGGTCGGGCCGGAACCATGTGGTGCCGTCCCACCAGTAGCCGCCCTGGCGGAAGAGGAGCTGCGGGCCCCACCAGTTGGTGTGCCAGGGCGAGGCGTGATGGTCGCGGACCAGGAGCACCGTGCGGCCGTGCTGGGGGTGGTAGCGGACGACCCAGGCCAGGTCATGGCGGATCGAATCGGTGGTGAAGGCAAGCCATGCGCCTTCAGTGGCGCGGTCTTTGTCCCAGCGGCCCCAGGTGCCGCCTTCCTCGTGGCGGCCCACCGCTTCTGTGGCCGCCGGGTCGTCGACCGGGATGTGGGCGTCATCGACGAAGGGAAGGCCGGGGACGGGGTGGTCTGTGCGTAAGCCGTTCGCGACGGCCTCGATCCGGTGCATGCTGCTGTATCCCTCTCGACAGGAGTGCTGTAGATGACTACAGCGCATGTGATGCCCAAGGTACAGCGCAGCCAAACCGCTTGTATGCGGGCCGACTTGAGAACGTCACGGCTGCGCCCAGGCGGGCAGTCAAGGAAGCAGTGTCGGTTGGGGGCAGGTTTCCGTCCCTTCGGTGTCAGCCGCGGCGGCACCGGTTGCGATACCAGGCGGGTGAGTGCCTCGGCCCATGCACCGGCCGGCGCTGCAGCTGAGGCCGGGGAACGACCAGGGGGCGTTCCTTCTGAAGTTCCCCCTGGGGCCTGGACAGCGGGTTTTTAGGCTGCGGGGGTGAGGTCCTGCCTGAGCAAGATCCTCGTTTCGAGCGGGGTGACGTACC
>NZ_JBEZKL010000273.1:0-3271 GCF_040704695.1 Streptomyces sp. NPDC048411 | reverse complement strand
GATCCCCACCTAGCTTTATAGTGATCGGACAATCGGAACACTCGGGCCCCCAGGTCTGACGGCCCCCCCGGCGCGGGCCGCGGGGGGCTTAGTGCGCCGTCTATGCGTCCGTCGCGTCGGCGGGCGCCTCAGCTCGCAGCGGCGGCCGCGTGGGACGTGGTACCGCCCCCGGCCGTCACTGCGCCGGCCTTGGGCACCAGCAGCCGCTCGGTCAGATACCCGAAGACCAGACCGAAAGTGGTCCACAGCGTGGCCTGAACGGCGAGGGTGGCAAGGCGGAACTCCCACAGGAGACTGGCCGGGAAGTCCTTGCCGACCTCGTTGAACGAGGGCAGGAAGGCGTAGGCCAGCCCGATGACGAGCACATAGGCGGCGGACGCGGCAATGGACGCGTTCCAGTTGCCCAGGCGGGGAGCCAGCCGCTTGCCGAAGATGACGGCAGCGACGGCCAGCAGCACGCTGAGGGCGACCATCAGGAAGAACAGGGTGGTGCGTTGGCCGATCGTGTCGGGGTTTCCGACAGCCGGCGGATTGGCCGGGTATTTGAGGAACGGCACGACATACACGGTCAGCAAGGCGCCGAACGCGATCAATGCGGCCGTGGCCCTCGGGCCGAACCTGCCGATGCGGCCGAGGGCGTAGCAGAAGACCAGCGCGGCGATGCCGCCGATCGCCACACCGAAGACCAGGACACCGGTGGCGAGACCCGCGGTGGACTGCATGGTGCGGCTGACGAGTTCCTCGCCGCCGTGCTCGTGGCTGTGAGCCTCCTCGAGCGCGATCGCCGCGTCCACACGGGATTCACCGAGGAAGTAGGCGACGGCAAGAGCGAGCGCGCCCGCGGCAAGTCCGGCCAGCATGCCGCGGACGAGCAGCGCTCTGACAGATATGGAGTTCATGAGCGGTTCCCCTGAGGTGCGCAGCGTGTCAGTGGCAGGGGAAACCGAGCAGGTGGCGACCGTCGTGAACCCATTCGTGGACACCTTCGCCGGAGATGACAGCGGTGGCACCCTGCTCGGCTCCGACGAAGTACAGCAGGACGAGCATGAGGATGCCGAAGAAGACCGCCCACGGGGCAATGGCCTTCAGCGAGATGGGGGTGATGGCGGGTGTGGCGACGGTTGCGGGGGCAGCAGTCTGTGCCATGGCAGAACCTCCTGAGGGAACACGCGTCCCGATCGTGGTGCCTGAGACGACAGTGCCGGGTCTGACTTCCCGCAGGGGTACGGGTTCACAGTGGCGCGACCGTGCCGGATTCTCACCGGACTTCCGTCACACCGTCGTCATGTTCGTCGCGACCATACCGCCTGCGGGCACGCGCCGCCATGGCGCCATCTGCGGGGCCGGGAGGCTCGGATGCCATGGTGTGCTTACCCGAAAGGCCACAGTTCAGGGAGGTGACAACGGTGTTGACGGTACAAGTGATGTTGATCTCACCGGCGCTCAATGCGGCGCTGCGTGAAGCCCGTTTCGACGGCGACGCCCCGCTCGACGCGTCCGGTGTCCGGCGGGCGCGTGCGGCCGCTGCCGCGGTGCCTGCCGCCGATCGGCGGGTGTGCGGAGCGGACGAGAGGTGCGCCGGTACCGCCGAGGCGTTGGGGCTGCGGTCCGAGCCCGAACCGACCCTACGCGGCTGGGACTTGGGTCGCTGGAGCGGGCAGCGGCTGACGGAGGTGAGCGAGGCCGAGCCGGAGGCGGTGTCGGCTTGGCTGTCCGACCCTTCGGCAGCACCGCACGGCGGCGAGTCGCTGTTGGACCTGTGCGCGCGGGTGGGCGGCTGGCTGGACTCGTTGCATCGGGACGGCGCCGGGGATGGCCGCGTGATCGCCGTGGTCGAACCCGCGGTGGTGCGCGCCGCGATCGTGCATGCGCTGGGCCTTCTGCCGCAGGCGTTCTGGCGGTTGGACGTCGCCCCGTTGACACTGACAGAGCTCAGCGGCCGGTCCGGCCGCTGGAACCTGCGCTGTGGGCGGCCCTTGAGCACCGGAACCGACGCCCCGTAACCCGGCGTCGGCCTCCACCGCCGGACCGGCCCGCTCTGCCGGTGACGTCAGGTCACAGCATCCCCGGCGACCGGCCGGCCTTCCGTCTGCGATGACCAGCGCGGCGGACAGACAGTGGGCGGGCGGGCCATCTCCGTGACGAACCGCGGAATCCCACCCCTCCCCTCCGCGGCGGGGCCCGTCCGTGGGTCCGCCCACATGCCCCTACCGCTCGAGCAATGCTGACAAATGGTACGTAAACTGGCCAAGGTGTTCGAATCCACCTTCTCTTCGGAAGGGCGACCGACCATGACCGATCAAACGCAGGTGCACCGGCCCGAGACCACCCGACCGCAACCCGAGGCCACGCACGGACCAGGACCGCACGGCGGAAACCGCAGAACGGAACCTGGGTCGCGGGGCCGAACCACGATCGCCGACGGTGTGGTGGCGAAGATCGCCGGGCTGGCGGCCCGGGGCGTGCCCGGAGTCCAGGGCATGGGAGGGGGATTCGCCCGCGGTATGGGGGCCGTGCGGGAGCGGGTCCCCGGAGCGGGAGGTCAGTCCGTCACCAGCGGTGTCAAGGTCGAGGTCGGCGAGGTCCAGACGGCGGTCGACCTGTCGATCGTCGTCGAATACGGATACTCGATCGTCGAGCTCACGGGCGAGGTCCGGACCGAGGTGATCGCCGCCATCGAGCGGATGACCGGTCTGGAGGTCGTGGAGGTCAACATCTTGGTGAGCGACGTGAAGCTGCCCGAGGAGGAAGAGGAACAGCAGGTGCTGGAGAGGCGGGTAGCGTAGCGGTTCGCCGGACCGGATCGCGCCTGGTCGAGGGGTCCACTGCCGTGTCGTCGGCCTGAAACCCCGGCTGTCCGACGAGGTCCGACGAGCTGTCCGGGGCCCAGTCGGCCAATGCCCGGCGGCCCGGGACGGCAGTACGAACGACAGCAGTCGTCGGCGACGCCGGGATACGCCGTCCGGCGCATACTCGAAGGTGGCCCTGAAAGATTGGGGGACGCAATGATCGTCCTCGGAGTCATTCTGCTCGTGCTCGGCATGGTGGCCGGGATTTCCTTCTTGTGGACCATCGGCGTCGCCCTCGTGCTGATCGGTGCGGTCCTCTGGATTCTCGGTGCTGTCGGCCGCGGGATCGCTGGACGGCGCCACTACTGGTGAGAGCGGAAAACGCATCGCCCCGTGAGCTCACCGGCACTTCGTAGGTGCAGCTGCGCGGGACGACGGACGCCGTCGGCGTGTCCCGTCGTCCCTCGGAGGGACGACGGGAC
>NZ_JBEZKL010000272.1:0-3272 GCF_040704695.1 Streptomyces sp. NPDC048411 | reverse complement strand
GTATCGGGGCGACCCTCCGCCTTGCGATCGCACGCACCAGACGCCGCCAGGCCCGCCCTACGGGCGGACGACGCTACTTTCGAAACACGCCCTAGCCCCGCCACATGTTGTCGAACGCGGCGCTTTCGACGTCCTGTCGCAGCTGTGCGGCCTCCAGCTCCGTCACCGCGCCGCCGACAGCGGCCAGTACCGTCGTGACCGCGTCCCCGATGAGGTTCTCACGGGCCGGCGACGGCTCGTCCCCGAGCCCCAGAGCGGCCAGCAGAGCCGCGAGGACGGGCTCTCCGGACGCCCGGCGTTCCTCGGCACGGACATGTTCCGGCGAGTCGGCCGGTACGGCCCGCGCGGACCGCAGCCGGAACACGTGCCCCCGTGGGTGCGCGACGAGCCCGGCCTTCTCCAGGTCCTCGACGTAGGCCGCGGCGAGTTCGCCGCCGCGCCACCACAGCCAGCCCTCGACGGTCTCGTACCGCTCCCCCCGCCGAACGAGCGAGGCGAGCGCCTCGTCCAGCAGACGGTCGCCTGTCGCCACCCGCGGGCCGGGCACCATGCGGTCGCCGTCCAGGGTCAGCGCCCCGCTCTCCAGGAGATCGACCGCCTCGGCCCCCGCGAGCGCGAGGGACAGGCCGCCCTGCTCCACGGTCCGGTCGGGCGGCAGGCCAGGGCGATGAGCGCGAGGGCTTGTGCGGTGGTCATGAGTCCCGCCTCGTCTCCAGCAGGCGCAGCCACACCTCACTGATGGTGGGGAAGGCCGGTACGGCGTGCCAGAGACGCTCGACCGGCACCTGCGCGGTGATGGCGACGGTGGCCGAGTACAGCAGTTCACCGACGCCCGGTCCGACGAAGGTGGCGCCGACGACGACCTCACGGTCCCGGTCGATGAGGATCCGGGCCTTGCCCCGGTAGTCGGGACGGTACTGGAGGGCGCCGGCGAGGTGGCCGATCTCGTAGTCGACGACCTCGACGGAGCGACCGGTGCGCTCTGCCTCACGGACGGTCAGGCCCACGGAGGCGACCTCGGGGTCGGTGAAGACGACGCCCGGGACGGCCTCGATGTCGGCCGTGCCGGTGTGTGCGGACCAGCGGCCGGTGTCGAGCTCCTCGCCCCGGGCCCGGGTGGCGATCACGGCGCCGGCGATCCGCGCCTGGTACTTGCCCTGGTGAGTGAAGAGCGCCCGGCGGTTGACGTCGCCGACGGCGTACAGCCAGTTCCCGGGGACGGCGGTAACGGTCAGGCTGTCATCGGTGGCGAGCCAGTCACCCGGGCTCAGTCCCACGGTGTCGAGCCCGATGTCCGCCGAGCGCGGGGCGCGGCCGGTGGCGAAGAGGATCTCGTCGGCGGTGAGTTCATCGCCGTCCGAGAGGGTGATCCGGACCTCGCCGTCGGACCCCCGCTTCGCAGCGACGACCGAGGTGTTGAACCGTACGTCCGCACCGGCCTCCCGCAGGCGCTCGTTGACCTGCTCGCCCGCGAAGGGCTCCATGCGCGGCAGGAGCCCCTCCTCCCGGGCGAGCAGGGTCACCCGGCTGCCCAGGGCCTGCCAGGCGGTGGCCATCTCGACGCCCACCACACCGGCGCCGACGATCACCAGACGCTCGGGCACCGCCTGGGCGCTGGTCGCCTCCCGGCTGGTCCATGGCCGCAGGGTCTCGATCCCGGGCAGCGGGGGCAGGGCCGCCCGGCTGCCGGTGCACACGGCGACGGCGTGTCGGGCGCGCAGGCGGACGGTGTCGCCGTCGGAGGTCTCCACGGACACCTCGCGCTCCCCCGTCAGCCGTCCGTGGCCGCGCAGCAGGTCGATGCCGACCGACTTGATCCACTCGACCTGGCCGTCGTCCTTCCAGTCCGCGGACATGCGGTTGCGGTGCGCGAGGACGGCCTCTGCGTCCAACGGGCCTTTGACGGCGGGGTCGAGCCCGGGAACGTGTATGGCGTCGGCGCGGAGCAGGGCGGGGCGCAGCAGTGCCTTACTGGGTTCGCAGGCCCAGTACGAGCATTCGCCGCCGACCAGTTCGCTCTCCACGATCACGGTGCTCAGGCCTGCGGCGGTGGTGCGGTCCGCGACATTCTCGCCGACCGGTCCTGCGCCGATCACTATGACGTCGTATGTGCGGATGTTCTCGGTCGTCATGTGTCCTCCGGTGGACGGGTGCCGGTCGAATGGTGTCGGGTGGGTGACGTGGCCTCCGGGGTGGGCGGTCCCGGCGCGGCGGGGGGTCGGTCGCGCCGGGACCGGGCCTCAGCGGCCGGGGGCGCGCTCGGTGACTTCCTGGAGGAACCACTCGTTGCCGTCGAGGTCCTTGAAGGCGGCGAAGGTGCCGTAGCTGGACCGCTCGGGGTGCAGACCGGGCACCCGGTGGGTGCCACCGGCGTGGTGGAAGGCGCCGGTCTCGTCGCGGAACGGGCCGGAGACCTCCACACCGCGGGACTCCAGCTCCTCCTGTGCCTTGACGATGTCGGTGACGGTCAGCTGGAGGCCGTGGAGCGTGCCCGCCTCCTGCTGGGTGAGGCCCTCGCCGAAGATGACCGAGCACTCGGAGCCGGGCGGGGTCACCTGCACGATCCGGTAGCCGTCGTTGATCGGGAAGTCGGCGTCGAGGCGCCAGCCGAGCTGCTCCACGTAGAAGCCCTTGGCGCCGTCCACATCGGACACCGGCAGAATGACGACTTCGAGCTTCATGTCCATGGCTGTGATCTCGCTTTCGATGGTTCCGATAGTTCGGTCATGGGGTGGGTCGGTGCGCGTCGGGTCTCACTGTCGGCCGCGGTCGACATGTCCCGCATCAGTCACCTGACGGTGTGTCCCGGCCAGGACCCGATGTCAGGCCCTTAAGCCATCCGGCTCGTCCGCGTTGACCCATTCGTTACGTGGCCACCAGCACCTGACGGCCTTCGGATACGTGTGAATCTCGGGTGCTCCGCCCTCAACCAGGTGTGCGCGCACGACAGTCCACGGCATTGACCAGATGTGCCATGCGGCTGTGGCCGCGCCCCGGGCGGAGACCTTCGACCGGTCACGGAAGGACAGATCTTGAGAAGACTGAACACGTACACGCCGACCGTCGGACACCCAGGTGAGAGCGTGATGGCCACCGCCGTCAAAAGCACCCTCGCGCGTCACGGATGGCACCACTGACGGTCCCGTCGTGTGGCCCCGGTCGGCCCGGCACGAAACCGTGCCGGCTTCAACACGTACACGGCGACCGAGCTGCGGGGGTCGGGCGGTGCGCTGGCCTCCCGGGACAACTACGCCGCCCATCTGATCGGCGAG
>NZ_JBEZKL010000271.1:0-3433 GCF_040704695.1 Streptomyces sp. NPDC048411 | reverse complement strand
ATCGGGGCGACCCTCCGCCTTGCGATCGCACGCACCAGACGCCGCCTGGCCCGCCCTACGGGCGGACGACGCTACTTTCGAAACACGCCCTAGCCCCGCCCGGCTGCGCATCATGCTCCAGCACCTGACGAAGACTCTTCACCCCGGTGTCCTCAACGACTGCTTCTATCAGCCCTCCACCGCCCTCTGCGCGAAGCGGGCGCACCACACGGGCCGCCCCCTGCCGCTGCTGACCCTGTGTCTGACCTGCCCCAATTCCCGCTGCTCCAGCGTCCACCTGCCCCGCCTGACCACCGCACGCCCCAGGCCCAGCGCCGGCACGGCAGTGTGGGGCCGCTGCCTCATTACGAGGCCTACGGACGACAGGCGAGCCGGCGTGGGGTGCCTCCCGGACGTTGCTGACGTGGCTCCGTATCCGCGCGCCTCACGTCAGGCCCCGCCGACGCCGAGTTCGGACGACGTACGTGATCCGCAACACACGGCGGAGGTGCATAGTCGGGCGGGGACCAGTGCCTTTGTAAGGGTGTGAGAGGCGAGGGTGTGTCCGCGGTCGCGCGGCGGCATACGTGGTCGGTGACACGTGTGCGGTTCCGCGAGGCCGTGGTGAAGGCCGACCTGCTCGGCGGGGAGGTCAAGGGGGCGACGCGAATGGGGCGGTTGCGGGCCGACGAGTTCGACCGGTTCGTGACGGCCCGGTGGCCGGCGTTGCTTCACCTGGCACGGCTGTTCACCGGCGGAGACCAGCACCGGGCCGAGGACCTGCTCCAGGAGGCGCTGGTCAAGCTGTGGTTCGCCTGGCCGAGGGTGGCCGAGCAGGCGCCCGAGGCATACGTGCGCAAGGTGCTGGCCCGTGCTGCGGCTCGCTCCGCACGGCGTCGCTGGTGGGGTGAACACCCCGTGGCTCAGCTGCCCGACCCGCCCGAAGTGGGGGACAAGACCGCCGCCGTGGACGAACGGGCCCGGCTGGAGGCCCTGCTGGCGTTGCTGCCGGCGCGGCAGAGGGCTGCGGTGGTGCTGCGCTACTACCAGGACCTGCCCGAGCGGCATGTCGCGGACGTGCTGGGCTGTCCGGTGGGTACCGCACGTTCACTCACGGCACGCGGCGTCGCACGGTTGCGGAAGCTTCTGGCCGAGACTGCCGAGACGCCCGAGCCGGTTGAACCGGCCGAGTGAAGAAGGAGCCATGGATCACTTCGAGCAGCAACTGGCACGGATGATGCGTGACAGCCGGCAGGACACCCCCTATGAGGACCGCCACCGGTACCGCCTGCGGGCCGCCGTCCGCGCCCGGCAGCGGGCCCGGACGGCCTGGATGGCCACCGGATCCGTGCTGACCGCCGCCGCACTCGGCATCGGACTGGTGGTCCTGGCGAACTCCTTCGCTCGGGGTGGGCCGACCGCCCCGCAGCCCCGACCCGTCACGTCGGCCGAGTCCGTCCCGATGCCGTCGACGGCCCGCCCCGCCTCCGGTGCTCAGGGGGTGCCGCTGCCGGCCCGGACCTCGACCACGAACGCAGCGACCTTGCCAGGTTCGAGCGGCCCCAGCCAGTGAGGGCAGAAGGCACACCACGTGATCCATGAGAACGCACCCGCGTCCGTCGACGAGTCACGGACGGCGGCGAACAGCCGACCGACCTCCTGGGAGCAGCGGCTGCGCCGCTTCGGTTACGTCCAGCGCCCGCGTACCTCCGTACGCGACCACCTGGTCGTACCGTTCCCCGAACCCGAACCACGGGTGTGGCGCCTGCTCGGGCTGCCCCCAGCGGCGGCGGGCCGGCTGGTGCACTGGTCGGAATGGGGCGGGCCGCTGCTGGTGGCGCTCCTCGCCGGGCTGCCGCGCTTCTGGCGCCTGGGCAGCCCGCGGGCGGTCGTCTTCGACGAGACCTACTACGCCAAGGACGCATGGTCCCTGCTGCGGCTCGGCTACGAGTGCGACTGGCCGGACCGCAAGATCTCCGACCCGCAGATCCTGGCCGACCCCCAGGTGATCTCGCTCTCCGAAACCGGGGCCTTCGTCGCGCACCCGCCGACGGGCAAGTGGGTGATCGCCCTCGGCGAGTGGATGTTCGGCCTCGACCCCTTCGGCTGGCGCTTCATGACGGCGGTTCTCGGCACGCTGGCGGTGCTGATGCTGTGCCGGACAGGACGCCGCCTGTTCCGTTCGACGCTGCTGGGCTGCCTGGCCGGAGCACTGATGGCACTCGACGGTCTGCACCTCGTGATGAGTCGCACCGCCCTGCTCGACCTCGTGGTCATGGTCTTCGTCCTGGCGGCCTTCGGATGCCTGCTCATCGACCGGGACCACGCACGGGCCCGACTCGCGGCGGCCCTGCCGGCAGACGAGGACGGCCGGGTACGCCCGGACGGACCCACCGGTGACCGTGCCGGGACGGGCGTGCGTCCCTGGCGGCTCGCGGCCGGCGTCTTCCTGGGACTGGCTGCCTCGACCAAATGGAACGGCTTGTACTGCCTAGCCTTCTTCGTGCTGCTCACCCTGCTGTGGGACGTCGGCGCCCGCCGCGTGGCGGGCGCGTACCGCCCCTACCGTGCGGTGCTGCGCAAGGACCTCGGCTGGTCGGTGCTGTCCCTCGTCCCGGTCGCCCTCCTGACGTATCTGGCGACATGGACCGGCTGGTTCCTGTCCGACGACGGTTACGGACGCCACTGGGCGGACGGCCGCGGCGGCACCTGGTCGTGGATCCCGGCCCCGCTGCGCAGCCTGTGGCACTACGAGTACGGGGTCTACCGGTTCAACGTGGGCCTGCACACCCCCCACCCATACGAGTCGAATCCCTGGAGCTGGTTGGTCCTCGGCCGCCCCGTGCTGTTCCACTACGAGTCGCCGAAACCCGGGACGGACGGCTGCCACACGACGACCGACTGCTCACAGACGATCCTCGCCCTCGGTACACCGCTGCTGTGGTGGTCGGCATGCTGCGCCCTCGTCTACCTGCTCTACCGGTGGGCGCTGCGCCGTGACTGGCGCTCCGGCGCCATCCTGTGCGCGGTCGGAGCCGGATATCTGCCCTGGTTCCTGTACCAGGACCGCACGATCTTCTCCTTCTACGCGGTCGTCTTCGTGCCGTACCTGTGTCTGGCCGTGACGATGACTCTGGGAGCCCTGCTGGGTCCGCCAGGGGTGACGGGCAGGCGCCGCACATACGGGGCGGTGGCCGCAGGCGTGCTGGTCCTGCTCATCGCCTGGAACTTCATCTACTTCTTCCCGGTCTACACCGGGCAGACGATCCCATATCCCGACTGGCGCGC
Organism: Streptomyces sp. NPDC048411; assembly: GCF_040704695.1. Classification (NCBI taxonomy): domain Bacteria; kingdom Bacillati; phylum Actinomycetota; class Actinomycetes; order Kitasatosporales; family Streptomycetaceae; genus Streptomyces; species Streptomyces sp. NPDC048411. Next base: position 166 of record NZ_JBEZKL010000271.1, on the reverse strand, counting down.
CCGGATGTGGCTCGACACCTGGGTCTGAGCCCGGCCGCGCGGCCGGTAGGCCGTATCGCAGCTGAGGACGCCGCTAGGGCCTGTTCTGAGTTCCCCGCCTGCGCCCCGACGCCCGGCACGCACGCTCGCCGCACGGCGCCGCAGGACAGGTGGCTCCGCCACATGA
>NZ_JBEZKL010000270.1:0-3492 GCF_040704695.1 Streptomyces sp. NPDC048411 | reverse complement strand
CCCCGATACTGGGCGTATCGGGGCGACCCCGACAACGCAGCGAGCGTGCGTGCCAGACGCCGCCAGGCAGGCGGGACTTTCGAAACACGCCCTAGCAGTGATGCCAGGCAGGTCGCCCAGCTCCCGGCGGATGCGGTCGAACTCGGCATTGACACGGCCAGCGGCGGCGCCACTGCTGCAGTGGCCGTCGTTCCCGTCGCGGTAGAGGTCCTCGACGTAGTCCAGCTGGGCGAGGCCCGGCAGATCACCGCGACGTCGATCCGCAAGGAGGCGGCGGCGAAGAACCGTCCGGCGGATCGGCATTCGGCGTGACCGGTCTCGGCCTTGGCCGGGCTGAACAAACCGGCGAACTCGCCCACGTTCTCGCGGAGCCTCGGCAGAGCCACGGTCCGACCTCCCAGCCGTACTCGCCCCTCCGCCTCGTTTGCCATCGCCGGCCCCCTTTCTCACGTGATCTACTTCGGATGACCGTACTGGTCTTCGAGTACCTCCAGCTCTTCAGCGGCTTATGTGTCGGAGCAGGCAGGGCCAGAAGTCGGTCAGGGCACCATCGTGTCGTCCTAGGTCCAGGGACTTCGCCCCATCCGGCGCCAGGACGTAGGACACTGGGGATACGACAGCGAAGGAGGGTGGCAGTGACTGCTCAGCCCGATCACCCGGTGAGCGGCAGGATTCCGGCGATCCCGCTCACCATCAACGCCATCGGCGACTCACTGAGCGGCGAGGAGCGTGCCCAGTTCTACCGGAAGGTCCTGGCGGCCGATGCGGCCGCTGTTCCCGACGTGATGCACCTCTGGTGGAAGACGGCGATGCTCAACCGAGCTCCCGGCGCGGCGCGGGGACGGGCCGACGCTACGACCGGCCGGGGTCTTGTCTCCGTCGACGCCCTGATTGCACGGGTCGAAGGCTCCCAGTGAGTTGGACGGTCCGCACTGCGGAGATCCCCGCACAGGCCGTTCTGGACATGCCGCCCGATCTGGCAAAGATGACCGCGAACTTCTTGCGGGCGCTCGCCATCGAGGTCGGCGGTGCTATCGACCTCGGACGGAAACCGCCTGGCGATCCCATGGACGACATCGGCGTGCGCCACTCCCTCGAAATCCCCGGCGAACCGGTCATCATCGAGTACCTCATTCTCCGTGACATCCGGGAGATCCGCATCGCTGTGCTCGTCTGGCTCGGTTAGGAAAGAGCACAGCGAACCGCCGCGTTCAGCACCCGGACCGCCGGGTCACTGAGGCGGTCGTCCGGGTGGTCGCGGGCCTGCGCGGGGTGCTGTCCGGCGGGACCGAGGAGCTCGATGGGTTACCCCCGCCAGGACAAGTCGCATACGGCCGGGGACCGAGTGTGGGGCGGCGATGTGCTCGCAGCCCCAGACACCCGTGCCGTCCTACCGCAGCACCCGGAACGCGGTGCGCAGTTCATCGGTCAGGATCTTCGGCTGTTCCCAGGCGGCGAAGTGACCGCCCTTGTCCACCTCGTTCCAGTGGATGATGTTGCCGAAGGTCCGCTCACCCCAGCTACGCGGCGCGGGGTAGATCTCGCCGGGGAAGACCGTCACCGCGACCGGAAGCTTCGGAATGGGAACGGCGTTGAACGGTCCGCCGCCGGCCTGTGCGCCTTCCCAGTACAGCCGCGACGACGACGCCCCGGTGTTGGTCAGCCAGTACAGCGAGATGGCGTCGAGCATCTCGTCGTACGTGAAGAGCTTCTCAGGCTCTCCGTCGGAGTCTGTCCACTCCGCGATCTTGTCGTAGTAGTACGCCGCCATGGCTACCGGGGAGTCCGCCAGGGCATAGCCGATCGTCTGCGGGCTCTGGTTCATCATCGCCGCGTACCCGAAGCCGTCACGGTAGAAGTGAAGCAGCCGGTCGTAAGCCCTCGTCTCATCCGCCGACAGGTTCGCCGGGGCCGGATCGAAGTTGCGCAGATGCCGCAGGATGTCGTCCGGCACGGTACCGGGCATGTTGACATGGATCCCCAGCAGCCCCTTCGGCTGCTGGACCGCCAGCACCTCCGAGATGATCGCACCCCAGTCGCCGCCCTGGGAAACGTACTCCGGGTAGCCGAGCCGCAGCATCAACTCATGGAACGCGCGCGCCGTGCGGGCGGGATTCCACCCGCCCTTGGTCGGGTTGCCTGAGAAGCCGTAGCCGGGCAAGGTCGGCAGCACCAGGTGGAAGGCGTCCGAGGCACGCCCGCCGTGTGCCGTCGGGTTGGTCAGCGGATCGATGATCTTCAGCAACTCGACGATCGACCCGGGCCAGCCGTGCGTCATCAGCATCGGCATGGCGTCGGCATGCGGGGAACGGATGTGCGCGAACTGAATGTCCAGCCCGTCGATCTCCGTGATGTATTGCGGCAGGGCATTGAGGCGCGTCTCAAGGCTGCGCCAGTTGTACTTGGTACCCCAGTAGTCCACCAAAGGCCGCATCTTGGTCAGTTGTGCGCCCTGAGACCGATCCCTGACGGTCTCCCGATCCGGCCAGCGGGTCTCCCGGATGCGCCGCCGTAGCTCGTTGAGCTCCTTCTGCTGGACCTTGATACGGAAAGGACGGATGCCCGAGCCGGGCTGCGGCGCCCACCCGGCCGCGGTACCGGCACCCGTCGACGCCGCCTGATCGGCAGTGGCTGCCTGAGCCTGGCCGAACATGCCAACCTGACTGGCGACGACACCAGCCGCCGCGAAACCCAGGAAACGGCGGCGATCGGTGCCGAGCCGACCCGAGCGCTCGTTCTCTGTCATCGAAGACTCCTTCTGTCCGTCATGAAGTAGGAATGTCAGACGATTCGCTGTCACATTCGCAGCACTGTTGTACGTAGCACGCCAATCGGCCACCCAGGCCAGCAAACACCACAACGATGCGAAGTATCCCTAAGCGCACACCTAGGGTATCTCGGACAACAACCCTACCTGATTTCACACGTATCAGACGGCTGGTCAGACACCTGTCTGTTGACCTCGGCCTGTCGCCAACCGGTCACCTCAACGTGAGACACGTGTGCGCGTCGCCGGTGGACGTCACATGCATGTATCCCGCAATCGGCGCAATCGCCCGGTCGGCGTCGCCGGAGATCAGTTGACGCCTCGCAGCCCACAACGCGCCTCCTGCCGACGTGAGTCGAAGGTTCGTCGTTGGTTTGGCTTGCAGCCGTCCATGGATCCGATGTTCATCGACACGGTCCGCGATGTGGCCGGCCTCTGCCTTGACCCGCCGGAGCAGAGACAGCCGGACCAGCCGGCTGGAACCCCCGGTGATCGGCAGCTTCACGGGCGACCGCGGTGACTTCCACGGCGAGGACATTTACGACGGCCGCCCGATCCGGGTGCACTTCGCCTGGTACCGCATCAGCCCGAACGCTGCCCGCTGGGAGCAGGAGGGCGCTGTCACGTTGACGGATGACATGGTTGGATCTTCGGGTTGATCATGCTGGAGGGGGATCGTCGTGGGGAACCCGGCGCCGTCGTACAAGGGGCATCGCTACCCGGTC
>NZ_JBEZKL010000269.1:0-3562 GCF_040704695.1 Streptomyces sp. NPDC048411 | reverse complement strand
CACGTCCTCGATGATCACTGCTGCCAGACCCGAAAATACCGTAGCCACAAGAGAGTTGACATCCATCACAAGATCATGATCGAGACGGCTACACGCCGTCACCACCGACTACGGGCCAGACCCTAATCAACGGCGGATCTGCTGATCAAGGGAGATGCGCCAAGTGAGCGAGAACGTCGTAGAGTTGGATCCTGTCGAGGAGCAGGCCGTACCGGAGGTCGGGAAGGTCTCGGATGACCAGTTGATATCGATGCTGGTGGACCGGGCCCGTACCGAGGGGCTTCAGCTGACGGGTGAGGACGGGCTGCTGCAACAGCTCACCAAGCGGGTGCTGGAGTCCGCGCTGGAGGGTGAGATTACCGATCACCTCGGCTACGACAAGCACGATACGGAAGGCCGGAACAGCGGCAACAGCCGCAACGGCACCCGGGCCAAGACCGTGCTGACCGACGTCGGCCCGGTCGAGGTCAAGGTGCCCCGGGACGTGGCCGGCACCTTCGAGCCGCAGATCATCAAGAAGCGGCAGCGCCGGCTGACCGGCGTGGACGAGATGGTGCTCTCGCTGTCCGCGAAGGGGCTCACCCACGGAGAGATCTCCGCCCACCTCGCCGAGGTCTACGGGGCCGAGGTGTCCAAGCAGACGATCGGCGTTGTCACGTTGGCTGACCGGCGTGGGATGATCGTCGTGGAGGTCGTATCGGGGAGGGGCCTGCTCGTGTCGTCCGTGTCACCGTCGTACCGGGGGCACCGGTACCCCGTCGAGATCATCTCCCACTGCGTGTGGCTGTGCCACCGGTTCCCGCTGTCGTTCCGTGAGGTCGAGGAACTGATGCTCGAGCGCGGCGTGGTCGTCTCCTGCGAAACCGTCCGGCGGTGGTGCCTGAAGTTCGGTCAGTCCTACGCCAACGCGCTGCGTCGCCGGCGTCCCCGTCCCGGCGGCACATGGCACCTGGACGAGGTCTTCATCAAGGTCAACGGTGAGCTGCAGTACCTGTGGCGCGCGGTGGACCAGGACGGCAACGTGCTGGACATCCTCGTGCAGAACAGATGCGACAAGGCCGCGGCCAGGCGTTTCTTCCGCAAGCTCCTCAAGAAGACCCGCTCGGTGCCGCGGGTGGTGGTCACGGACAAGCTCCGCAGTTACGGGGCCGCCCACCGCGAGGTGATGCCTTCCGTCGAGCACCGCTGCCACAAGGGCCTCAACAACCGGGCCGAGAACTCCCACCAGCCGACCCGGCAACGAGAACGCGCCATGAAGGGCTTCCGCAGCGTCGGCGGAGCCCAACGGTTCCTGTCCGCGCTCAGCGGCATCTCACCCCACTTCCGACCCCGACGTCACCTGATGACCGCCACCGACCACCGCGCCGAAATGACCGTCCGCATCGCGATCTGGGAGCAGACCACCGGCACCGCCGGCCTGCCCGCCACGGCCTGAGCGCGGAGCCGGAACCCGACCCCAGCACACCCCGACACCCCACCAAGCACCAACACCCCCGACAACGTGACAACGCCCGGTGGAAGGCCAGCAGCACGATGCCGAGCCCGACCGAGCCCACGATCTCGCACAGGATGCTCGCGATGATCATCACCTTGAGGACCTGGCGGCCGATCATGTTCGTCGCGGTGCCGAGGCCGATGATGCCCATCGAGACCAGGGCGAGCTGCAGTCGTCCCGGCGTGACGTCGAAGACCTCGAGCAGGAAGCCCGCCGCGGCGTATGCCATCGTCGACAGGGTGAGGGTGAGGCCCCAGATGTACGCCCACGCGGCGGTCCAGCCCCAGGCCGTGCCGCGTTCGTGCCGGGCCCACTGGTAGACACTGCCGGCGTACGGCCAGCGCGAGGCGAGCTCGCCGAAGACGAGCGCCACGAGCAGCTGGCCGCCGAGCACGATCGGGAACGCCCAGAAGAAGCGCGGGCCGGCGGCGAACAGGCCCAGCGTGAAGATGGCGTACAGCGCCACGATCGGCGAGATGTCGGCGAAGGCGAGCGACAGTGCGGAGCGGAACCCGAACCCGCGGTTCAGCACGTGGCCGCCGTCCTGCGGCGTCCCGACCGCGCGGTCGGCGGTGCTCTCAAGTCTGGGTGGTCCCATTGCGGTGACCTCCTGGGGGTGGGCCAGTGGATTTCGGCCTCAGTCTCAGGGCCCCGCGGCACGGCGGAACAGCCACCCAATGTCACACTTCGGCGCACCGCCCTATACGAATGCACAACGCGCCCGGTGGCGCCGACCACGGGGTCGGCGCCACCGGGCGAGCTTGGTCCGGCCAGGTAGAGGAGGGTGGCGACGACCAGGGCGACGACCAGGGCGACGATCCAGGAGACCTCCGCGCCGCCGAGGTCGTCGACCAGCGGCCCGGTGTAGAGCCCACTGTTGACGAACGGGAGCCGCGGCGCCATCGCGGCCATGTGGGCGGTGCGGAGAACAGGGGAATCCCCGTGCGTGGTCCGACATCACGACTTGGACGGGGTGCGTCGGGGGCGGCTAGCGGCGAACACTCTGTCCATCACCCGGCCCGGAAGAATGTGGGCGAGAGGGACTGTGAACGCGGCGTCGAGGCCGAGTGTGTACCTCGTTCGCGGCCGGGGTTTGGTAGTGATTCTGGCGATTTTCTCCCCTGCTGTCTCGGCAGGCATGGCCCGCTTGAGAAAGGCGGCGTTCGAGGCGACCGTCGACTTGATGAGATCACCGTAGAGATGCTGCTGCTCGGCGTTCATCCGGTCGGCGAGCTCAAGCGAGATGGTCCCACTGTGGGCCGCCATCTCGGTCTTGACTCCGCCCGGTTGCACGACCACGACCTGCACTCCCTGTGCCGCGACCTCTTGGCGCAGCGAGTCGCTCGCGGCCTCGAGCGCGAATTTCGTCCCCGCGTAGGCCCCGAAGATCGGGAGCGCGGCCACTCCGCCGACCGAGCTGATGTTGACGATCCTCCCCCTGCTCTCCCGGAGAAACGGCAGGAGCTTTTGGATGACGGCGATGTGCCCGAAGAGGTTCACCTCGAACTGCTCACGCCAGCGATCGAGCTTGAGCACCTCGACGGGCGCATTGACCTCGATTCCGGCGTTGTTGACGAGCGCGCGCAAGAGTCGCTGCTCGGGGTCCCGGGAAATGCGCTCCGCGAGGGCCTCGATGTGCGCTTCGACGGTGATGTCCAACATGACCGGCTCGACGCCCTGTGCCCTGATGGTGTCCGCCTCCTGATCACTGCGGACGCCGGCGAGGACGTGGTAGCCCATCGAGGCCAGTTCGCGGGCCGTTGCGGCTCCGATGCCTGTCGAGGCGCCGGAGACGACCATCAGCTCGTTCCGGTGCCGGCGCGCATTGTGCTGGTGCGACTGCGTCATGACCATCCTTTGATCTGTTCGAAATTCAGAGGGGGTTGCCCCCCGCGGTCGATCTGGCCCGGCCGAGTCGCCGGTGGAGCGGTGAACACGACGGCACGCCAACGGGTGGATCCGGGGGGCGGGGCGCACGACGAGGAAGCCCGCCGCCATGTCGCTGACGGGCTGCGGCATGTACGCGCCGGTCACCTTCAGCTCGGGCTTGCTGTCCGAGGCCGAGCA
>NZ_JBEZKL010000268.1:0-3625 GCF_040704695.1 Streptomyces sp. NPDC048411 | reverse complement strand
TCCCGCAACTCGGCGGCCTGTTCCACGGACAGCTCCATACCAAGAGACCCTGCCACACAAGATCAAGTAACGCTGACGGAATCACAAGACACTAGGTGCGCTGCCAGAGGGTGTAGTCACCGGCACGTGCGTACAGCCGTACCTGCTCCCCGTCGGCGTCGAGCGTGGGGTTGCTGCTCACGGTCCCGCCCAGCGACGACCGGTCGGACCGGTTGCCGAACGCGTCGCGCACCCGGGTCACGACCGAGTCGTCGTCGGTACCCCGGACGAAGACGTCCATGCCTCCCTACCCGGCCGGGTAGGCGACGGGCGCTCCCACGATCAGCGCGCGGGCCCGCCGAGATCGGTGGTCCGCGCGTCCCGATGGCCGTCGCGCCCGGCCTGCTGCCGCAGCGAATTGTCCGTACCCCGGGTGCACACACTCAGCCGGTCGCCGTCCCGGGCCAGGACGGGGCTCGCGTCGGACCGCACCCCCGACAGGGCCGACGACTGCCACCCCCGATCCGGCAGTAGCCGACCCTGCCCAGCGTGCCGGAGCACCGCGTCGCCACCCCGGGTGAGGAGACTCCGTCCTTCGGGAACCGATGCCGCCCACCACTCACACCTGCGGACGCACCACCGCCACCTCCCGGCAGGCCGACCCCGCACAAAGGTCCTGACATGCCACGGGCTGGAGCAATGGTCGGCCCGAAGCGCCGCAACGCGGCAAGATGGACCTCTTGACCACCTCATGTGCCAGGAGTCCCGCGTGTACAGGCTGTGTGAGTGGAGCCACCAGGACCGCCGTCCGCGTGCAGGCCACACAGTAGCTCCGTCCTGCGACCGGGCAGCGTCCGTGCTCGCGCCGCTCACTCCGCGACGGAGTGAGCGGTGAGGTGGCCGGGCCGCCCCGGGGCGGCGAGCGGCTCGGCAGCGCGGCTTGGCGGTGGGGGCCCGCAGGTGCCGGCCGCGCCCGCCTGGATGCGCTGGCTGCCCGCCTTCTACGTCGCGGGCATCCTGGTGATCGAACCCATTACGCCCGTGCAGTGGCCGGTGAGCTTCATGCTCATCGCTCTCCCCGTGATCGCCGCCTTCGCCCACGGCCCCGTTGCCGTCGCCGCCGTCACCGTGTTCGCGATCGCCTTCGAAGCGGTCCTGGCCGGCACCCCGTGCTGCGCGGGCCGCCCGGTGGCATACGTGTGGGAGCGCCACTACGTGGCCGCCTACCTGTGCACCGCTCTGCTCGGCGTTCTCGGAACAATTCTGGCTGCCCACCGCGTGCGCCGGGAACGCACCCTCGCCACGGTGCGTTTCGTGGCCGAAATCGCGCAGCGTGTCCTGCTCAGCCCGGTCCCTCACCGCATCGGCCCCATTCTGGTGGAAGACCTCTACCTGTCCGCCGCCGCCGAAGCACGCATCGGCGGTGACCTGTATGAGGCCGTCCCCACCACGTACGGACTCCGCCTTGTCATCGGCGATGTCCGCGGCAAGGGACTCCCTGCCGTCGAGACGGCCGCCACCCTCCTCGGCGCCTTTCGCGAGGCCGCCCACGACGAACCCGACCTCGCCGCCGTTGCCCGCCGGGCGGAGACGAGCATGAATCGCAGGGCCGCCCGCATGGCCGGAAACGACGTGGGTGAGCGCTTCGTCACTGCTGTCTTCGCGGAGATCCCCCGCCAGCACGTGGTCCGCATCGTCAACTGCGGCCACCCCCCGCCCCTCCTCATCAGCTCCGACGAGGTCACTGAGCTGGAGACTGCCGACCCCGCACCGCCCCTCAACCTCGGCATGCTCCTCACGGAGGCCTACCGCGTCGACGAATACCCCTTCCGCCCCGGCGAGCAGTTGCTGTTCTACACCGATGGTGTCACCGAAACACGCGACCCCACCGGGGCCTTCTACCCGCTCCGCCAACGTGTCCTCTCCTGGGGCCCCCTCCAGCCCCGGGAACTCCTCGATCGTCTCCATAACGACCTCCTCATGTACAGCAACAACCACCTCGACGACGACACCGCGGCCCTCGCCGTCTACCACCTGCCCGACGACTAGGGCCTGCCCGGCGGAGCGCGGCCCTGGCCGTATGCCCTCTGGGCCCCTGACCAAGGGCCCGGAGGGCATGCGTGTTCCGTGGCACGGGGACCGTCGCGGCGCTTCGCCTCCGGCTTCGCGCGTGACCCGTCAGACGCGGCCTCGGCTTGTCGGGCTCACCGTTCCGCGGCCCGCCGCGCGCCGGCTCCGGGGCGGCTCAGCAGGGGCGGGAGGAGGGACCGTTGAACCATGCCCAGATCGGCGTCCAGTCGCGGGTGTACAGGACGAGGTTGGTGTCGGCCTGGACCCGCAGCCAGGCCCCCTGATCGCCGCACCCGTTCGTGCCCGTGGCCCATATCGGGTTGCCCACGCCGTCGTAGAGGACGACGTTGCCGTCCCGCTGCATCCACAGCGACGGGTTCCAGGCACGGGTTCCAGGCACGGGTTCCGGTCTGCCACTTGGCCCGGTAACCCAACAGGCCGTCGTGGAAGTAGAGGACGACATTGCCGTCGCTCTGCATCCACAGCTCGTACCAGCCGGTCGGGTCGATGTTGACGGCGATGTACGTCCCCTGGGTGAGGCACTCGCCGGGGCTGAGGTAGTCGTGGTATCCCCAGCCCTGCGGGGGCGTGGTACAGCTGTAATCGGGGAACGCCTGCGTTGTCACGCCGCCCGCGGCCGACATCGGCTGCGAGAGGAGACCCTTCTGTCGGGCTTCTCGCAAGGTCGGAAGGCCCTTGAGAGGCGCGGACGGCAGCGTGGGGACCTTGGTGTCCCCCTTCTTCGGCCAGTCGGACTTGTCGGGCCCCGGGTGGGGCGTGCCGGCGGTCGTGTGCGAGGCCAGGTGCGAGCGGCCGGGGTGCGGCGACGCCTCGGCTCCGGAAGCAGTCGGTACACCGGTGGCGGTGAGCGCGATCGCGGCGAGCGCGACGCCCACCACAGTTCTTCTGAGGTTCATGCGGCCATATCACCGTATGGTGCTCAACAGCCGATCAACAGGTGATAAATGGGCTCCAGGCACATCATGGCGGCATGGGAAGGGCCGTGTCCGACTGATTCAGACGGCTTACGCCACTCACCCGAGATCCGCCGGACAGGCCCTAGCCTCGCTGTTTCGGATGCCGTGACGGGATGCTGATTGTCGTCAACTCGTTGGCGGCCGTGATGCTTTCGTTGTGTCGGCATGCCAGCTGGCCGACGCGGGGGCCGGAGTCTCCGGGGTGTTTCGGATCGCGGGCGGTCAGGGCAGTTGTCCGTCAGATGAGGCCCTGGGACGCTCTCAGGGTGAGCGGCGGGTTCCGGAACTCCCCGGTCCATGACCAGCATGTCTCCGACCTGGCTTCGTCGATCTCCGATGACTTGTTGGCCGCGAGACTGTCCGGCTTCCTCCGGGGCGTGCCTGACCCGATGCGAGAAACTCGGACTTTCTCCGGTACCGGTTCGAACCGTGTGCAGTCCGCCCGCTGCCCGGGCATGGCAACCAGGAACAGCCGGCGGCAGCGGCCGTTGCGCCCGAGTGGAGCTAGTACTCCAGCTGTAGATCGTGATCTTGCTGCTTGGCTGTGCGTCAGGAGCGTGGCAGGCGTCAGAGCGCCGTGCCGACTACGTCGCCGTCAG
>NZ_JBEZKL010000267.1:0-3628 GCF_040704695.1 Streptomyces sp. NPDC048411 | reverse complement strand
GGAGGGGCCCCGGACCACCACCGCCGGGCAGGCGCGACGGTGCCACCGGGGGCCAGGCGGACACCCAAGCCCGTCCGGCGCTTGAGGACGGAACCCCGCGCCCCCGACCGGGGCACCACACCACGCAACGCCCCGCCCAGGCGCCCCGAACCACCACCCACCGGGCAGGCGACGGCACCACCACGGGGCCAGACGCACACCCCAAGCCCGTCCGGCGATTGAGGACGGAACCGCCCACCCCCGTGGGCCCGAACCCGCCGGACGCGGCAAGCCCACACACCCAGCCCGTCCGGCGCTTGAGGACAAAACCCCCGCCCCGGACCGGGGCATCGCACCACGCAACGCCCCGCCCAGGGGCCCCGCACGCCGAAGGGCCCACGGTCAGCTGACCGTGGGCCCTTCGTGGGCTGAACGCCGCCGCAGCCTAGGCCTCGCGGCGAAGGTTCGGCTTGAGGTCCTTGAACCGGGCGAGCAGCCCGTTCACGAAGGACGGGGAGTCATCCGTGGAGAACTCCTTGGCAAGCTGGACCGCCTCGTCGATGACCACCGCGTCCGGCGTCCCGTCCACCCAGATCAGCTCGTACGCACCGAGCCGCAGGATGTTCCGGTCGACGACCGGCATGCGGTCGATCTCCCAGTCCACGGCGTAGGTGATGATGAGGTCATCGATCCGGTCCGCGTACTGCGCGTACCCCTCGACGAGTTCCATCGTGTACTCGGTGACCGGCGGCTGACGGGGGTCGGACCGCGAGAGCCGAACCCAGTCCGCGAGGACCGTCTGCACGGACTCACCGCGCTGATCGGCCTCGAAGAGGATCTGGAAGGCGCGCTTGCGGGCCGTGTTCCGGGCAGCCACGGTTAGCTGTTCACCCGGCCGAGGTAGTCGCCCGTGCGGGTGTCGACCTTGATCTTCTCACCGGTGGTGATGAAGAGCGGGACGCCGATCTCGTAACCGGTCTCCAGCGTGGCGGGCTTGGTGCCACCGGTGGAGCGGTCGCCCTGGACGCCCGGGTCGGTGTGCTGGATGGTCAGCTCGACGGCGGCCGGCAGCTCGACGTAGAGCACCTCGCCCTCGTGCTGGGCCACGGAGGCGGTGAAGCCCTCGATGAGGAAGTTGGCGGCGTTGCCGACAGCCTTGCGGTCGACCATGAGCTGGTCGTACGTGTCCATGTCCATGAAGACGAAGTACTCGCCGTCCATGTACGAGAACTGCATGTCGCGGCGGTCAATGGTGGCCGTCTCGACCTTCACGCCGGCGTTGAACGTCTTGTCGACGACCTTGCCGGAGAGCACGTTCTTGAGCTTGGTGCGCACGAAAGCCGGGCCCTTGCCGGGCTTGACGTGCTGGAACTCGACGACGGACCAGAGCTGGCCCCCGTCGAGCTTGAGCACCATGCCGTTCTTGAGGTCGTTCGTGGAAGCCACGGTTGCGGAATCTCCTGGACTGAAGCTGGTGGACGGCCAAGGATGCGCGCTAGAGCGCGAGCAGCTCCTTGGTCGTAATGGTGAGTAGCTCGGGTCCGCCGTCCGCCTCGGGGCGCACGACGAGCGTGTCATCGATCCGGACCCCGCCCCGGCCCGGGAGGTGGACCCCCGGTTCGACGGTGACCGGCACACAAGCGTCCAGTTTACCCATGGCCGCCGGTGTCAGCTGCGGGTCCTCGTCGATTTCGAGTCCCACACCGTGCCCGGTCCAGGGTGCGAGACCCTCTCCGTGGCCTGCGGAGTCCAGGAGATGCCGGGCCGCGCGGTCCACATCACGGTACGCCGTGCCCGGCACGAGAGCCTCACGTCCGGCCCGCTGAGCGGCGAAAACCAGGTCGTACAGATCGATCTGCCAGGCGGCCGGCGCGGTCCCGATGACAAACGTACGACCGATCTCGCACCGGTAGCCGCGATAGTTCGCGCCGAGACAGACGGAGAGGAAATCTCCCTCCTCCACGCGCCGGTCCGAGGGCCGGTGGCGGCCCTGACCCGAGTTGGGTCCGGTGGCGACCGAGGTGGCGAAGGCGGGGCCGTCGGCGCCGTGGTCCACCAGCCGCCGTTCCAGTTCCAGGGCGAGGTGCCGTTCGGTGCGACCGACCAGAATCGATTCGAGAAGTTCGCCGAGCGCCTGGTCGGTGATCTCGGCGGCGATCCGCAGGCAGGCGATCTCCTCCTCGTCCTTGACGAGGCGCAGCTGCTCGACCGTGGCGCCGAGATCGGTCAACCGGAGCCGCGGGGCCACCGAGCCCATGGCCCGGTGACGGGAGACCGTCAGATCGTGTTCCTCGACGGCAAGCGATTCCGCGCCGGAGGTGGTGGCCAGGTCGGCTGCGGCGACCGCCGGGTCGTCGCCGCCGGAGGGCGGCAACAGGGCCAGCCGCAGCTGGTCGTCGGTGTACTCGTGATCGGGTTCACCGGTCGGCGCGTGGGGGCACAGCAGAACGTCCTCGTCGGGGCCGAGCAGCAGCACGGCACCCGGGGGCGCTCCGCCCGCGAGATAGCGGACATTGGCGGGGCGGGAGACCAGGGCGGCCGCGGATCCGACGGCGGCACACCGGTCGCGGAGCAGCCCGCGGCGGACGGCGTACACCTCTGACATGCCACGAGCCTACGAGCGGGCGCGCCGGGCCGCCCGGTCAGCGCATCCGACCGGGGGGCGTCCGGCCGGCCGTCACCAGGCCGGCGGGCTGGCGATCGAGCGGGCGAGTACGTCGTCGAGGACCCGGGCCGTGGTCTCCACGTCGTACGTCGAGTTGTCGATGATCGGCAGCCCCGAGCCGTACCAGCCCGCCATCCGGCCGTGGATCCGGGCAACCTCCTCGTCCGACAGGCGGCGGTTGCCACTGCGGGCGGCGTTGCGCTCCAGCACGATCTCCAGGCCGGGCAGGAGCACCACGGGCAGAAGCCCCGGGCCCACATGGCGCTTCCAGCCGCCCAGGCCCACGACGGGGCGGTCGGGGAAGACCGCGTCGTCGAGGATGCAGGAGATCCCGTTGGCCAGGAAATTGCGGGCGGCGAAGCCGCAGGTGCGGCGGGCCAGGCGGTACTGGGCCTCCGAGTGGTCGTTCCACCCGGTCTGCGGGTCGGCGAAGCCGGAGCGGACCCATTCGCGGACGTCGTCGAGGCTGACGTGCGCGGTGGGAACGCGGCGGCGGCTGGCCCACAGTTTGGCCACGGTCGTCTTGCCCGCGCCCGCCGGGCCGATCAGGAGGACGGCAAGCGTCGCCGTGCCCGTGCCGGGATCGGCAGGTGGTGCGGGCAGCGGCACGGGGCCGCCGGGCGGCAGCTGGATGTGCCCGGTGGTCTCCCGGGAAACGGGCGCGGGGGCGTGGTGCGGGGCGGGGTCCGTCCAGCCGGGACCCCGGGGCGCGGGAGGGGGCGGAGGCGGCGGCCCCGGCGGACCGGGGTGGCCGGGGTGCTGGGCCTGGTGCGTCCAGCCGACAGGTCCGTTTCCGGATCCTTGGGGCGGCGGCAGCGGGGCCCCCACTGCGTGCTGCATCCGGTGCCACTCCGTCTCGTACAGGCAACTGGCGCTGGTGGAACGGCAACCGTACCGTCCCCGGCCCGTCAGGGTGATACCGAGCACGATCTCATCGAGGGTCGCCACCTTGGTCACTGCGTAGGCTATGCCCGCGAGCACCGC
>NZ_JBEZKL010000266.1:0-3629 GCF_040704695.1 Streptomyces sp. NPDC048411 | reverse complement strand
CGGCGGCGTGCCGCTGCCGAGGGAGCCGCCGATCTTGTAGAAGCCGGTGGCAGCACCCACGCGGTAGACGCTGGTGTTGGCGTTGGGCAGGGCGGACCAGCTGCCGGCAGCCGGGTCGAAGGCGAAGCCCTGGTTGGTGATGGCGGAGCTGTCGTTGACGACACCGCTGGAGATCACCAGCTTGCCGCTGCCCACGCCGTACGCCGAGCCCCACAGGTCGGCGGGCATGTCGGCGATGGGCGACCAGCTGTCGGCGCCCGGATCGTAGACGTAGGCGTGCTTGGTCGAGCTGCTGCCGCCGTTGCCACCGGCGCAGTAGAGCTTGCCGCCGATACCGCCACAGGACTGCCAGGCGATCGGCTCCGGGTAGGAAGCGATCTGGGACCAGCTGTCGGACGACGGGTCGTAGACCGTGACGTCCGTGGTGCCGCAGGTGCTGGTGCAGCCGCCGACGACATACAGCTTGCCGCCGAGCACCGCGCTGCCCGAACCAGCGTACGGCTTGGGCGAGGACGCCTTGGTGGACCAGCTGTTCGACGCCGGGTCGTAGACCTCCAGCTTGGCGTCGGGGGCACCGCTGGCACCCCAGCCGCCGACCACGTACAGCTTGCCGCCGATGAAGCCGTGGGCCGGATTGCCCTCACGGGTGTCGGCCGCGGAGGCCAGCTTGGTCCAAGTGCCGGCGCCGGGGTCGAGGGCGTACAGCGCGTTGCTGTCCGCGCTGCCGGTGTAGCCGAAGCCGGAGTAGACCTTGCCGTCGTAGACGGCACCGATGTTGTCCTGCACCGCGCCCGGCAGGTTGGCCACCGGCTGCCAGGCGTCACCCGCCGCGTTGGCGGCCGGAGCCGCATCCGCGGTCTTGCCCTTGCTGAGGGCCAGCGGGGAGTAGTCACCCTCCACCAGGTTGAGCGGCGCGCCGCCGTTGACCTGCTGGGTGAAACCGCCCGGCTGCTCGCCCAGGGTGAGGCTGGCAGGTGCCCCGCCAGTGTTCTTCACCGTCAGGTCCTGGGTAGCCTTCGCACCCCAGCCGACCGTCTTGTCGACCGAGTTGGAGGTGAACGCCAGCTTGCCGGCCTTCAGGCCGAAGTCCGCCTTGTTGGTGGTGTCCGCCGCCACGTCCACCGTCTTGTCCACGTCGCCGTAGTGCGACTTGGAGGCGGTGAACTTGTGGCTGCCGGTCTTGGACGTGAACATCCAGTAGAAGCTGCCGCCGAGCGCCGGGTCGTCCGGGGTGGCCGTGGTGGTGGCCTTGTCCTGCGGGGAGTCGGTGTTGACGACAGTGGCGCCGACGACGCCGTCGCCGGTGTTGGCGTCCTTCACCGTACCGGCCACCAGACCACCGTTGACGGGCTCGTAGGTCCGCTTGCCCACGAACACGTTGTCGAGCTCCCACCAGTAGCCGTAGCTACCTGTGAAGTGGAACCGCAGCTGCACGCCGGGCTTCCCGGCGTAGTCGGTCAGCGGAACCTCGACGTGGGCCGGGCCGGTCAGGGTGGTGGTGCGGTTCCAGACGTTGGTCCAGGTCGCACCGCCGTCGGTGGTGACGTCGATGTTGCCGGTCTGGTTGCTGTAGCTCTTGTAGTCGGTGTCGAACTCCAGCTGCGGGCTGTTGTTACCGGTCAGGTCGAAGACCGGGGTGATCAGCGAGCTGTCCTGCTTCTTGCTTGCGCCGATCTTGTCACTGTCGACCATGGCGAAGGCGCCGGAGCCGCCGGTCTTGTTGCCCCGGTTACCGATGTCGGTGAAGGACCAGCCGCCGGTGGTGCCGGCGGCATTGACGATGGTCCAGCCCGCGGGGGCGTCGGTGGTGGAGTCGAAGGGCTCGGTCGAGCCGGACCGCTTGACCTCGTAACCGGGCGCCTTGGCCTCCTGGGCGTCCGCCGGGACCGCGACGTTCACGGTCTGCGCCGCGTTGTCCACGGTCACCTGCTTGGTGACGGCCTTGTAGCCGGGGTACACGGACGTGAAGTTCAGGGTGTAGTCGTTGCCCTCAGGAAGGTCGACGCTGTACTCGCCGGTGAACGGGTCGGTGAAGACCGGGGCGCCAGGCACGTCGTTAATGGTGATCTTCGTGTAGAGCGGCCAGCCGTGGCCGGAGCCATCGGTCACCTTACCGGTGACGGTCTGGTGGGGCACCGCGTCCAGCGCGAAGTTGGTCGTGACGGTACCGTCCGCGTCGACGACGACGCCGCGGACCTTCTTGGCCTTGTACCCGTAGCCGTACGCCGCCATGTCATAGGTGCCGGGCGGGATCGTCAGGGTGTAGTGACCCTGGGCGTCGGTGGTCGCCCGGTAGTCACCGGCCACGACGGAGGCGCCGGCGAGCGCCTTACCGGAGCTGTCGGTGACGGCGCCGGTAACCTCGCCGTGCGAGCCGATGGCCGCGGTTGCGGCGGTGCCCTGAGTGACTGCCGTGGCGCTGGTCGCCTGGGCGACGGGGAAACCCAGGACGGCGATGGCCGTCGCGGTCAACGCAGCCAACCGTGCGGAGTTCTTCCGCGCGGCCGGTCTGGAATACCTAGAAGTGCGCAATGTGTGACTCCCATGCTGCTGAGCTGGGGTCGACCCGTGCGCTGGTTCTCGGTCGACAGTGGATGGATTCATCCACCGAGATAACTAATGCATCATGGGCATGTCCTCGACAAGAGGGCCGTGCGTGGCAAATGCATGACATGAACCCGCCAAAGCGACGCGGAACCACCACAACCTGGTAGGCCGTACCCACAAGCGGCGGAGACCATTCACGCTCTCCTGGTGCAAGAAGTGCCGTCGTGGTCAGCGCGCGGCGGCGCTACCGCGGCCGGGTCTGGGTGACGCGCCACAGACGGCGGGGAAGTCCGCCCTCCACGAAGGCGTGGACCTCGTTCGATTCCCAGCCGTCGGCGAGGGCGTCGACGAGATCCCGGGCGAAGAAGTGCACCGCGAAGCCACCGTTCTCCCAGATGCCGTCGCCGTGCCCGGTTCCGGCGCCGAAGTGGGCGTCGCCGGTGTGCCGCACGGTGTAGACGAACATGCCACCGGGTCGCAGGACCCGGCGCACCTCGTCGACCAGTGCGTGGATCTCCTCGGTGGACAGGGCCATGCAGAGCAGCATGTGGGCGAAGACCGCGTCCACGGAGGCGTCGGGCAGCGGCAGCGGCTCCCGCACGTCATGCACCGTGGTAGTCACCCGTCCCCGGATCCCCTGGGCGCGGGCGGCGCCCCGCAACTGCGCCAGGCCGATCGGGCTGAAGTCGACGGCCCGGACGGCGAAGCCCTCGCGCGCGAAGTACAGGGCGTCGCGGCCATGCCCGGCGCCCAGGTCCAGGACATCCGCGGCCCCGGCCGAGCGGAACACCTGTGCGGCGTGGACGGCCGGGTCGGAGGGAGCGTCACCGTACATGCCGGGATGGGCGGCGTAGGTGTCCTGCCAGTGGCGCCGCTGCCCCTCGGCCAGCTTCCCGTCGTCTTCGGCCATGATCACTTCGCTCCCATCGAGCTCTGTGATCAGCATAGGGTCCGGGATGCCGCCCCCGCCGTCCGCTCTTCCTCCGGCGTGGTCGGCCGCGAGCCTGTCCCGGGTTCGCTGCCAGTCGGCCAGTTCGCGCTCATATGCCTGCTGAGCACGCCGGAGCGCTTCCCGGCGACGG
>NZ_JBEZKL010000265.1:0-3659 GCF_040704695.1 Streptomyces sp. NPDC048411 | reverse complement strand
CCGACAACGCAGCGAGCGTGCGTGCCAGACGCCGCCTGGCAGGCGGGACTTTCGAAACACGCCCTAGGCCTTGGCGCGGAAGCCCGGGTCGCGGACGAAGATCCAGAGGGTGCTCGCCTCTCTTCGCCAGCGCGCAACCCGTGCCGCGGCCGATCGTCAGCACCTTGTTCATTGTGTCGAGGTCGACGGCGACAGGCAGAGCGAGGGAAGTCCTTTTACCGGGCACGGATGGCCTCCCCTGCAGGTCGGGGGAGGCCATCGGTACCGCTGGATGCGAACGGTGCGTCACCGGGGCGGGAACTCGTCCCTCCGGCTGCCGGTACGGCGTCCGCGCTTGTCCTCGGCTGCGCGTCCGCCCTGCTGTATGGGCTCAAGCAGGCGCCGGACCTCGTCGTGCAGCCTGCGGCGTTCCTTGGGATCGCTCGTCTGCTCGGCACGCTCGTTCAGCTCACGGACCTTGTCCTGCATCTGCTGCGCACGACTGGCGGACTCGCCTGCAACGCTCATCATCGCTCCTGGGGACGGGAGGGGTTGGGGACACGTCGCAGCCAATCAGTGCCCTCTCACTACCGCACCCCGGAGGGTGACCGTGCGCAATCACAGCAGGTGGGTGGGTGTCCAGCATGGCGAACCAGAGCGGTACCTCGTCCGCGAGTGTCCCCTTGGTCCCGGGGGCCGGATACCCCGGATGGTGCCTCCTCCTGGCCGTGGTCAGTGGCTCTGGGCCGCAGGCTCCAGGACGAAGACGGGAATCTGCCGGTCGGTCTTCAGCTGGTAGTCCGCGTAGTCGGGAAACGCCTGGACCGCGCGCTCCCACCACATGGCCTTCTCCTCACCGGTGACCTCACGGGCGTTCATGTCCTGCCGGACCGGGCCGTCCTGGAGTTCCACCCGGGGGTCCGCCGTGATGTTGTGATACCAGACGGGGTGCCGGGGAGCGCCGCCCAGCGAGGCGACCACGGCGTACGTTCCGTCGTGCTCGACCCGCATCAGCGGTGTCTTGCGGATCTTGCCGCTCTTGGCTCCGCGCGTGGTCAGGATGATGACCGGCAGACCGCGCATCGTGGTCCCCTCCGTGCCGCCCGAGCTCTCGAACAGCTCAACCTGATCGCGGACCCACTGTGCAGGGCTCGGCTCGTACTCACCCTTGAGAGGCATGGACTCTGTCCCATCGTCGGCATACGGACATTCGGTCACGCGGACATCGGCGTGTCCCACTGCACCGAGAACTCTTTCATCATTCCGCCGTCGCGGGGGCGCGAACCGTACGCGTGTCACAGCGGCAGCCGGACCGGGGTCAGGGGTCGGGCGGTCTCAGGCGCAGCCGCGGCATGGCCTCGAATCCGGCCCCACCCAGGCCCTGCTCACCAGCAGGCTGGAGGAGTACCTCCACGCTCTTCGACCGCTACGGCTGAGTCGTCCCGGAGCGTGTGAAGGAGTGGCGTGCCCGTGCGGTTCAACTGACGTGCAGGTCATACCTGTCGCACGTGCACGCCCGCCGCAGCGAGTGCGGCGACCTCCGCCTCGGGTGCGGCCTCGTCCGTGACAACGGCGTGCAGTGCGGTGGCGGGCGCGACGAAAGCGAGGGCGGTACGGGAGAGCTTCGCGCCGTCCGTGACCGCGATGACACGGCGGGCCGATGCGATCGCGGTCCGCTTGACGGCGGCGTCGTCCAGGTCGTACGCGGTCAGGCCGTTCGCCGCGTTCAGTCCGCAGCAGCCGATGACCGCGGTGTCGAAACGCAAGGCGGCCAGCGATGCCTCGGTGAGCGGGCCGGTGAGCGCGAGCTCGCCCGCCCGGGGGCGGCCACCGGGCACCAGCAGCGTGAGGTCCGGCGCTCCGGTGAGTGCGTTCACCGCGTGCAGGGACAGTGGCATGACCGTCAGGCGGCGGTGCTCCAGTGCGCGGGCCACTTCCAGGCAAGTGGTGCCGCTGTCGAGGACGACGGACTCCCCGTCGGCGATCAGCCCGGCAACCTCGGAGGCGATGCGTCGCTTGGCCTCCAGCCCCTCCGTCGCCCGCAGCCCGAAGGGGGGTTCGTCGCCGCGCAGCAGCAGGCTCCTCGCTCCTCCGCGGTATCGCTCCAGAATCCCCTGCTCGGCCAGGGTCTCCAGGTCACGGCGGATGGTCATCTCCGACGCGCCGGTCAGGGCGGCCAGTTCCGCGACGCCGGCACTGCCCGCGTCGCGCACCGCCTCGGTGATCCGTCTCAGTCGATCTGCACTCGCCACATCAGCAATAGAACACCATCGATGTTCGCAACGCAATCTTTCGAACACCAATGATGTTGGATATGTTCATTGGCATGGAGAGATCGCTGCGGACCGGCCGTCTGGTCACGACCGCCTACTTCGCCCTGAACGGCTTCGTCCTGGGGATGTGGGTCGTCCACATCCCTGCTGTCGAGCGCCACGTGGGGATCAGTCATGCCGTGCTCGGCTGGCTGCTGCTGCTCCTCGGCGCGGGAGCCTTCGTGGGGATGCGGATCACGGGCCCACTCACTGATCGGTGGGGCGCCCGCATCGTCGTACCACTGGGCGCGGCTCTGTGCAGCGCGGCCGTGGTCCTTCCCGGCCTGGCCATGGACGCGTGGACGCTGGGAGCCGCACTCGCACTGCTCGGACTCGGCAACGGCTGTCTGGACGTCAGCATGAACGCCCACGCCATTCAGGTCGAGCGGGGCTATCGACGCCCCGTCATGTCCGCCTTCCACGCCACGTTCTCCATCGGCGGCGTCCTTGCCGCGCTGGTGGGCGCGCGCACGCTCAGCTGGGGCTGGAGCCCGGCGGTGACCCTCGGCTCGGTGGCCGCCCTCGGTCTCGCGGTCGCCGCACTCGCCGCCCGCGGGCTCCTGCCGGCCGAACACGCCCCCTCGCCTGCCGGGGAGGCTCCCGCCGGTGGGACACAACCGGTGCACCGGACACCCCGCCGCATCTGGGCGCTGGCCGCGCTCGCGCTGATGCTCATGCTCTGCGAAGGAGTGGCCAACGACTGGAGCACTCTGCATCTGCGGGACATCCTGAACGCCACCGCCGCCACCGCCGCTCTCGCGTACGGTGCGTTCTCGACCGCCATGACCATCGGCCGGCTGCTGACCGACCGAGTGGCCATGCGCTTCGGGCCCGTCGCCGTCCTCCGCTACGGGGCGGCCCTGGCCGCGGTCGGGCTGACGACGGCCACATTCTCCACCTGGATCCCACTGGCCCTGGTCGGCTGGGCCGTGTTCGGGGCCGGGCTGTCCGGCTGCATCCCCCAGCTCTTCAGCGCCGCGGGCCACGCCGACCCGAGCGCCGCCGGGACGAATGTCTCGCGTGTCGCCGGTCTGGGCTATCTCGGCATGCTGGCCGGCCCCGCTGTCATCGGACCGCTGACGCACTTCGTCCCGCTCAACCTGACCTTCCTGCTACCCCTGGGGTTCTGCGTCGTGGCGGCGTGCACAGCCGGAATACTCCGCTCGCCGCGCAACCCTCCGAGCCGTCTGGAGGCCGAGGCAGCATGACCGGCACGGACCGCAGGAGCTCCCTGTCCACCCGCGCCTCGCCACACCGCTCACGGACACGGTCATTCCCCCGGCCGTGACCCACGCGGTGGCCGGTGCACCGGCGCCTGCTCCAGAACGGTCAGCGAGTGCTCGTAGACGTCCTTGTGGCGGTGATGCT
>NZ_JBEZKL010000264.1:0-3859 GCF_040704695.1 Streptomyces sp. NPDC048411 | reverse complement strand
CCTCCCCCACGATCGGGAGCCCGCTCCCGATCGTGGGGGAGGCCGTAAGGGAGGGCGGAGCGCGGGCCGGCGGTCAGCGGCGGATGAGGCGGCGCGCCGTTGCCGCAGCGACCGCCGACGTGCGGGAGTCGACGCCCAATTTGGCGTAGATGTGCACCAGGTGGGACTTCACCGTCGCTTGGCTGAGAAACAGCGCCTTGCTGATCTGCAGGTTCGACAGTCCCTCACCGACCAGTTGCAGCACCTCCAGCTCGCGCTTGGTCAGGGCCTCCGCGGGCGTCCGCATGCGGTCCATCAGCCGGTGCGCGACGGCCGGGGCGAGTGCCGAGCGGCCGTCCGCCGCGGTGCGTACCGCTGCCGCCAGCTCCTCGGGCGGGGCGTCCTTGAGGAGGTAGCCGCTCGCGCCCGCCTCCACGGCCGCCAGGATGTCGGCGTCCGTGTCGTAGGTGGTGAGGATGAGGACCCGGGGCGCGTCGGGCACCGCGGTGATCGCCGCGGTGGCCTCCGAGCCGTGCAGGCCCGTCCCGAACTGGAGATCCATCAGCACGACGTCGAACTCGCCGGTCGCCGCGAGCGCCACGGCCCGCTCGGCGGTGTCGGCCTCGGCGACCACACGGAAGTCCGGTTCGGTGTCGAGGACGGCCCGCAGCCCCGCACGCACCACCGGGTGGTCGTCGGCGAGCAGCAGCCGGATGGGGGTGGCGGTCATGCGGCGGACCTCTCTTCGTGTCCGGAGAGCGGGAGGGGAAGGGTGAGCGCCAGGGCGGTGCCCTGGCCGGGGGCCGATTCGACACTCAGCGCGCCGCCGAGCGAACGGGCCCGGGACCGCATGGCGGGGAGACCGAAACCGCCGGTCTCCGTGGCCGCCGCGAGCGGGGGTGCGCCTGGCGAGAAGCCCCGGCCGTCGTCCACGACGTCCAGCGACACCGAGGTGTCCATGAAGCTCAGCGTGATCTCCGCACGCCGGGCTCCGGCATGCTGCACCGTGTTGGCCAGCGCCGACTGGGCGGTACGGAGCAGCGCCACTTCGTACGGCGTCGGCAGCTCCACCGGCGTCCCGCTGACCGCGAACTGCACCGCCAGATCCGGTCCGGTGGTGCGCGCGCAGAGGCGTTCGAGGGCGCCCGCGAGCGAACCGTTCTCCAGATCGGGCGGGGTGAGGGCGCGTACGAAGCGGCGGGCCTCGGCGAGATTGTCTTGCGCGGCTTCGCGGGCCCGGCGCACATGCGCGGTGGCGGGGGCGTCCGACGGAAGGGTGCGTTCGGCGGCGCGCAGCAGCAGCTGAATGCTGGACAGGCCCTGCGCGAGTGTGTCGTGGATCTCGCGGGCCAGCCGCTCACGTTCGGCGAGCGTTCCCGCCGTGCGCTCGGCGACGGCCAGCTCCGCTCGGGTCGAGACCAGCTCCTCGATCAGCTCGCGGCGCCGCTCGCTCTCCCGGAACAACGCGTCGTACCCGAGGACCGTGGCGATCGCGACCGCCGCACCGAGCAGCGGCCCGATGAACGCGCCGGGCGTGATCGGCCCGCCGTGCACCACGAAGCCGGCGATGGAAGCTGCCGCGGTGACGACGACGGCGGGCAGACCCCAGCGCATCGGCAGCAGATGCAGCTGCAGGAAGTACAGCGGGAAGGCCAGCCACAGGGCGTCCGGCGAGACGACGAGAAGAGCGAGCCAGATCGCCCCGAGGAGCGACAGCCACAGGGCGGCCGCCCGGTTCTGCGGCTGCACGGCGGGAGCGAGCGCGCCCGCCACGTAGACAGCGGCCATGACGCAGGCGAGCGCGACGACGGCGGGCGCGCTCGATGTGCCGTGTCTCACGGCCGGCACCGCGGAGAGCGCCAGCAGTCCCAGCAGCAGTGCGTGCAGACAGAGCCGCAGCGCGGCGGCGACCGGAGTGTGCGAACGCGAATCCATGATGTGTTCCAGCGTAGACGCGCGGCGTCCGCGACCGGTCAATCGAAAGGTTGATGTCAGACCCGTCCGGCGTGCGATGTTTTCGCGGGCCGGCCGACCGAGGCTGGAGTCATGTTCGTCGCATGGAGAGATCTCCGGTTCGCCAGGGGCCGGTTCGCGCTCATGGGCACGGTCGTGGTGCTGATCACGCTGCTCGTGGGCTTGTTGTCCGGTCTTACGGCCGGCCTGGCCAGGGAGAACACCTCGGCCGTCACGGGGCTGAACGCCGATCACCTCGCGTTCGCCGCCCCGCCCGACGGCCAGTCGGTGTCCTTCACCAACTCGACCGTCGGGGAGAGCGCGTGGCGGAGCTGGGCGAAGCAGCCCGGCGTCGGTTCCGCGCAGCCCCTCGGCATCCGTACGCTCAACGCCGCTACCGTTGGGGGGAAGCGGACGGCCGCAGTTTCGGCATTCGGTGTCGAGCAGGACTCGGGCCTTGCCCCGAAGGCCGGCGGAGCGGGCGTCGGCCCGGGGCGGATCGTGCTCTCCGAGCAGGCCGCCGACGAGCTCGGCGCGGCCGCCGGTGACCGGGTGCGACTCGGCCGCCTCGAGGTGCGCGTGGCGGCGGTCGCGGGAGATGCCTCGTACAGCCATACGCCGGTCGTGTGGACCTCGCTCGACGACTGGCAGCGCTTCGCGGACAGCGGGACGGGCGGCGCGCCGCACGCCACGGTGATCGCCCTGACCACCACCGGCGGCGCCGACCTCGCCGCCGGTGACAAGGCGGCCGGCACCAGCACGCTCTCCCTCGGCGATTCACTCACCGCCATCGGCTCCTACCAGGCCGAGAACGGCTCGCTTCAGCTGATGCGCGGCTTCCTCTTCGCCATCTCGGCCCTGGTGATCGGCGCCTTCTTCACCGTCTGGACGATCCAGCGCAGCGGCGACGTCGCCGTCCTCAAGGCACTCGGTGCCTCCACCCCGTACCTTCTGCGCGACGCGCTCGGGCAGGCCGTCGTCATGCTCGCGATCGGTACGGGGCTGGGGACCGCGCTCGCCTCGGGCATCGGCGCGATGGTCAGCGGCGGGGCCGTGCCGTTCGTCCTCGACGCGGCTACCGTCCTCGTTCCGTCCGCCGTCATGATCGCCCTCGGTGCCCTCGGGGCGGCGCTGTCCATCCGGCGGATCACCGCCGTCGACCCGCTCACCGCACTCGGGAGTGCCCGATGACCCTCACCCTCGCCGATGTCACCCTCACCTACCCCGACGGTGACGGCCGGCTCACCGCACTCGACCACGTCTCGCTCGATGTTCCCGAGGGCTCGCTCACCGCGGTCGTCGGACCGTCCGGCTCCGGCAAGTCCAGCCTCCTCGCGGTGGCGGCGACGCTGGTCACGCCGGACGAGGGGCGGGTCGTGATCGCAGGCCGGGAGACGGCGGGACTCGGGCGCGCGGAGAAGGCGGAGCTGCGCCGCGAACGGATCGGCATCGTCTTCCAGCAGCCGAACCTGCTGCCGTCGCTGACCGCCGCCGAACAGCTTCAGGTGATGACGCATCTGTCGGGCGGCAACACCCGCGGCGCCCGCAGGCGGGCGCTGGAGCTCCTCGACGCGGTCGGTCTGGCCGACAAGGCGGACCGCAGACCGCACCAGCTGTCGGGCGGCCAGCGCCAGCGGATCAATATCGCGCGGGCGCTGATGAACGATCCGGCGGTACTCCTGGTCGACGAGCCGACGAGCGCTCTCGACCACGAGCGTGGCGCGGCGGTGCTGGACCTGCTGATCACGCTGACCCGGGAACGGTCGACGGCGACCGTGCTGGTCACCCACGACCGGATGCATCTGGAACGGACCGACCGGACGGTGGTGATGCGGGACGGGCGGCTGACGGAAGCGGTGCTCAGCTAACGGCCTCCCCGCGACAGGGAGTGGGCTCCTCCCTGTCGCGGGGGAGGCCGCAATCCCCG
>NZ_JBEZKL010000263.1:0-3897 GCF_040704695.1 Streptomyces sp. NPDC048411 | reverse complement strand
CAGGGGGGACCCTGTGGGAGAGTAGGACGCCGCCGAACAATTATTCCGGGAAAGCCCCGCACCTTTGGTGCGGGGCTTTTCTGCGTTCACGGGGCCGGCTGCCGAAGAGAAGATTTCTCAAATCGACGCACGCGAGGAGCGCAAGAAGTCTCCGACCTTCCTCGGGGTTCCCAAGCAGGACAGCCCGCTTACTGACGCCGCTGGCCAAGGACACAGAACTCGTTGCCTTCGGGGTCTGCCAAGACAACCCACGATTGATCTCCCTGGCCAATATCAACATGCTGTGCGCCATGGGCCACAAGACGAGCCACCTCGGCGTCCTGATCATCAGGCCTGAAGTCGAGATGCAGTCGGCTCTTCGCCGTCTTGCTCTCATCAACCCGGACAAAATCCAACCCCGGCAGGCGATCCGGCGCCGGGCGGATCTCGAACTCCTCAGCAGAGGAGTGGACCACAACCCAACCAAGAGCCTCAGCCCACCACTGCCCCAACGCCACCGGATCTACCGAGTGAACAATTACCTGCTCCCATTCCAAGGTCATCCGCCGAGCTTAGGCCTGCGCTTTGCGTCTCGACAAGGCGGCCAACTCATGAGGCTCGGGGCTTAGTTCGGAGACGGGTTCTGCCGCGCGCACGCCGTCGCGTTCGCCGCCCCGGCCCTGCAGTCCGCGTGGCTGAAGGCCCATCACCCGGCAGCGCTGTATGCGGGGCTGCTGGAGCACGACCCCGGCATGTGGCCGCTGCGGGTGATCGTCGCCGACGCCCGCCGCCACAACGTCCCGGTCCTTCCCGTCGACATCAACCGCTCCCGCCCCCAGTACACGGTGGAGGAGACCGGCACAGGCTGGGGCGTCCGGGTCTCCCTGGCCTCGGTGAAGGGCATCTCACAGGAGCAGGTGACGCGGATCGAGGCCGGCCAGCCCTGCAACTCCCTGCAGGACTTTTGACAGCGGGCCCGCCCGGCCCCGCCGATTGCCGAGCGCCTCATCCAGATCGGCGCCAGCGGATGCGGTCCCAGCCTGAGCCGGTGAGCATCCGGCCGCCCTGGTCGATGAACAGCGCCAGCGGGTCCAGGCCGCCGCCCATCTCCAGTACGGTGATCTGCCGTAGGCCCGGCTTCATAGAGCCCACCGATCGCAGCGGCGTCCCGATCCCAGGTGGCCTCGCCGCCCGTCTCCTCGGCATCCTCGCGCCGCCGCCGAGCTGCTGGAGCGCTTCGGACCTGGTGGAAGCCGCATCGAGGCCCGCCTCCACCTACTCCGGCGGGATGAAGCGCCGCCTCGACCTCGCCATGACGCTGGTCGGCAACCCGCGGATCATCTTCCTCGACGAACCCACCCGCGGCCTCGACCCGCGCAGCCGCCACAACATGTGGGGCATCATCTTCGAGCTCGTCTCCGACGGGGTGACCGTCTTCCTCACCACCCAGTACCTGGAGGAGGCCGACGAGCTCGCCGACCGCATCGCCGTGCTCAACGACGGCAAGATCGCCGCCGAAGGGAGCGCCGAGGAGCTCTAGCGGCTCATCCCCGGCGCGCACGTCCGGATCCGGTTCTCCGATCCGGCGGCGTACCAGGCGGCCGCCTCCGCTCTGCGCGAGGTCACCCGGGACGACGAGGCGCTGGCGCTGCAGATCCCCAGCGACGGCAGCCAGCGCGAGCTGCGCTCCATCCTCGACCGGCTGGACTCGGCCGGCATCGAGGCGGACGAGCTGACCGTGCACACCCCTGACCTCGACGACGTGTTCTTCGCCCTGGCCGGCCCAGCCAACGTCCCCAACCAGCCCAAGGAGAACGTCCGATGAGCGCCCTCTCGCTCGCCGTACGCGACTCGAACACAATGCTGCGCCGCAATCTGCTGCACGCGTGGCGCTACCCGTCCGGAACCCTGAACCTGCTGCTCACGCCGATCATGCTGCTGCTCTTCGTCTACATCTTCGGCGACGTGATGAGCGCGGGCATCGGTGGCGGCGGTGCGGACCGCTCCGAGTACATCGCCTATGTCGTTCCGGGCATTCTGCTGGCGGCAAACGCCTCCTCAACACCCGCCACCACCTCACCCAGGCCCGGCTCACCGAAGACCAGTGGCGGGAACGCTGGGACGCGGAACACTGGTTCATCGGTGCCGATGGTGAGTCGGGTAAGCGGTTCGGGAACGAGACCATCCGCATCACCCCGAACGGCGAGGTCAGCATCAGACTGCCTGCCTCGCTCGCGCACCTGGCCAATGCCAGGCACGGCCGGTACACCCTCGCCTCCCGTATCGCGTTCGCGCACCGGGGTGCGGAGTGGGCCGACCGCGTCGCCGCGAACCGGGCCGTCGCCTACCGCATCCACCTCGACGTGGACCGCGGCCGCTGGTACCTCACCGCGTCCTGGCAACGCCCCGTCGTCCGGACCATCCCGTTGGAGACCGCCCGTGCCCGGGGCATGATCGGCGTCGACACCAACGCCGACCACTTCGCCGCCTACCGCCTCGACCAGCACGGCAACCCCATCGGTGACCCGCACCGCTTCCCCTACGACCTGTCCGGCACCGCCGGCCACCGCGACGCACAGATCCGCCACGCCCTGACCCGGCTGATCCACTGGGCCAGGCGTGTCGGTGTCACCGCGATCGGCATCGAAGACCTCGACTTCACCGCCGAGAAGACCCGGGAGAAGCACGGCGGCCGGAAGCGGTTCCGGCAGCTCATCTCCGGCATGCCCACCGGCAAGCTCAAGGCCCGGCTGGTGTCCATGGCCGCCGAACACGGCCTGAGCATTGTCGCGGTCGACCCCGCCTACACCTCCCTGTGGGGTGGCCAGCACTGGCAGAAACCGCTGGCCACCCCGCGCCGGAAGATGTCCCGTCACGATGCCGCGGGCATCGCGATCGGGCGACGCGCCCCCGGGCACCCGGTCCGGGATGGGGTATCCCCTGCTCGAACGGAGTTGAGAGCTTGGGGAAGGACGGCACCGCCCCCACACGACCGGAGCGATCGTGCGGGGCATCGGACCGCCCAGGCCGGACCAGGTGACCAGGGGCGTGAGAGAACCCGCCCACCCGCAACGGACCGGCCCCCTGGAGGGCCGGCGCCGAACGGGACGCGAAAGCGGGAACCCAGCGCATCCAACACCGTTCGGGATGCGCCCAGTACGCAACAGGGGGTACAAGACTCACTCACGCACACTGGTGAGGAACGGTTGGCCTGCACCTTGGCCTGGTGGCGGTAGCCGGGCTCGCCTGCCAGGCGCAGGCTGTGCAAGGTCTTGCCGATCCACCTCGTGCGCGATCGCGTCGCCCAGCGGGGTCGGTCAGCCCTCGCGCGCAGGCCGAGCAGGGAGGCTGGTTCGGGCTCCGGCTCCAGGGCAGGTGAAGTGCAGGCGGCCGTCGTCGTCGAAGACGAACTGCGCGTTGTTCGGCAGACGCCCGGTGATCTCACGGTGGGTGCCATTCAGCGGCGCGGCCCGCGACGTCAGGTGCTCGCCCGCGCCCGCCGGGAGCCCGAGGAAGGCCAGGACGGTGGGCTTGGCCTGCTCCCACGCTCCCCAGCAGCTTCGCCCGCGGTCACCCCACTTGGAAGAGTTCTTCGCGAACAGTTCCCGCCGGCACAGCATCCGGTGGAACTGCTCCAGCACCCAGAACGTGCACGCCTTCCGTCCCATCGTGTCCGGCTCCAGGCAGGGGCGGACGGCGGACCCCTGCTGCGACGCCGAGCTCGCGCGGATCGAATACGCGACCAACGAACCGCCCGACCGCGCCTTCGCCTTCGACCAGTTGGCGAGCGGGGAAAACGGCTTGACCTGGCGGGGTTGACACACCTCCTGCCGATCCGTAGGGTTCTCCGAGTTGTCACGGTGCCGGAACGGTTCTGTGGCAGCCGATCCCGCCGCGAATGCGGCAACCAAACTCTGT
>NZ_JBEZKL010000262.1:0-4006 GCF_040704695.1 Streptomyces sp. NPDC048411 | reverse complement strand
GTCAGGGCGTCGACCCACACGAAGGTGTAGGGGCCGGTGTCCAACGGCCGGTTGCGGAACTCGGCGACCCGGGCATCGAGGACCTTGGCCATCTCACTGACCTGGGACTTGCTCAGCTGGGTGACGCCGGTGTACCACCAGCAGACGAAGAACTTGCTCGTCTCGTACTCGCCGAAGAAGCTCGGGTTCTTCTAGGGGAACGAAGACAGGCGCCCTGGCCTGGTCTTTTCCTCGTCAGGGCGCCTTCGGCTCACTCCACTCAAGGCAGAGCTTGCTTTACGTTGTACCCTCCCATTTTCTCCCACTCGCATCCCGTCCCTGACCAGCTCTTCCGGACCAGCCGCGGACCAAGCCGCGACTCAACCCGGCTCAGCTCGCGCGGATAGGGGCGGTTCAAGGGGAGTCGGCTTGGGCTGTTGCCCCAGCGACGGGCTCCAGGTGCGGTGGGTGAGGCTACGCACGGTACGCCTTCGAGTGGCCCTTGCACGTGGAAGTGCTCGCTCGGCAGGTCAACGTGCTCTCGCCGTCCGGTCGTGGCCACGAACTGTCACGGACTCGGATTCTGTGATGAAGGCTTGTACGAGAGGACGGTTGTCTCCCCGTCGGGTGGCCATGAAGATCCGGCTCACCGTGGGAGGCCCGTCGAGTTCGAGACGTCGGGCGCCCGCGGGGAGCAGCGTCGTGACGCTGTAGGGGGCGATGGTGACGCCTAGGCCGGCGGCGACGAACATGATGATGGTGTGCCAGTTCGAGCACTCTTGCGCGACCTGGACCTTGATGCCGGCGTTCCGCAACGGCTGCGTATTCACATCGAACGCTTGAGCTCCTGCTGAGCGCGGGAACAGGATCAGCGGGTCAGCGGCCAGCGCCGTTGCTTTCACATGGTCACCCCTTGCGGCGGGATGCTCTGTGGGGACGATGGCGACAAACCGTTCCGTTGTCAGCAGGGAAAGGTCGATATCGTCTCGCTCCTCGGCATCCCGCACGATCCCGACGTCGGCTGTGCCCCGCTTCAGGGCCGCCAGGACGTCGACGGTAAAGCCGTCGCGCAGCTTGACCTGGACGTCTGGGCGGCGGCGGGAGAATTCACGGAGCCCTTCGCTGACGATCGCGGTGGCGGAGGTGATGAAAGCGACGTCCAAGCGACCGGCCTCGCCGCGCCCGACACGGCCGGCCTCATCGAGGTCTGCCGCCAGACGGACCAGAAGGTCCCTCGCCCGTGGCTGGAACGTCGCTCCCGCGTCTGTGAGGCGGACGCTCCGAGAGGTCCGCCGGAACAGCTCAACGCCGACAATCTTCTCGAGCTGCCTGATCTGCTGGGACAGGGCTGGCTGAGCAATGCTCAGCCGCTGGGCGGCACGCCCGAAGTGGAGTTCCTCAGCCACAGCCAGAAAGTACCGCAGATGGCGGAGCTCGAATCGATGATCCATAGGTCAAGCTTATCGATAAAGGCTAATGCCTGTATTGGACATATGGGTGAACGGGGCCGGAGACTAACGGGAAGCTGCACCGGAAAGGAAACCATCCTCATGCCGTACGCCTCTGCCCCGGCCGTGGTCTCCTCGATCGCCTCACAGAGTGATGCCGACGCGTTCCGCGCGTTGAACGAGGAGTGGATCTCCCGCCTGTTCACCCTGCAGGAAGAGGATCGGGCCGTTCTCGAAGATCCGTTCGGCCGCGTCGTGGGCCTGGGCGGCGACGTGCTCCTGGCGCGCGAACCGGGCAGCGGCACCGCTGCCGGGTGTGTCGCACTTCTGGCCTATCCGGACGCCGTGTTCGAGCTGGCGAAGATGGCCGTAGCCCCCGCCGCGCAGGGACGCGGCATCGGCCGCCAACTCATAGCCGCAGCAATTGACCGCGCCCAGGCACTCGGTGGGGCCCGGCTGTTCCTCGGCACGAACAGCAAGCTGGCTCCCGCCATCCACCTCTACGAGGAAGCCGGGTTCGTCAGGATCACCCGCAACCGTCTCCCGGTGGCCGACTGTTACGCCCGCGCCGACGTCCTCATGGAACTTGGCTAAGTGGTCGGCTCCGTAGGTCCTTCGGGGGTTGACTCCGGATCCGGTGTTGTGTCTCGTGTCTGGTCAGATGTCCGGGGTAGCGAGGTAGAGGCCGCAGGCGCAGTCCAGGGCGTCTTCGGGAGTACCGGCAAACGCGCCGGTGGGCAAGATGGTGTCTTCGTACCGGTCGGTGCTGGCTAGTGCCGTATCAGGCAACGTTCGCCCTGTTGGAGGGCCTGCCTGTCGATGCTTTCGGGCGCTGGCGATAATCGACCGATGAGTGCCATCGAACGCCCTTTGCCGCCCCTGAACGCCGACGAGCGCACCACGCTCGAAAGCTGGCTTGAATTTCACCGCGCCACCCTCGCCATGAAGTGCGAGGGCGTGGACGATGAGCAGGCCGCCGTCGCGTCTGTGCCACCGTCCGGTTTCACCTTGACCGGCCTCGTCCAGCACATGGCGGAGGTGGAGCGGAACTGGTTCCGCCGAGTGTTCGCCGGAGAACAGGCCCCGCCGATCTATGACCCGCAGGCCGACCCGCATGGCCCCGACGGCGGCTTCGAACTGGCCGAGGGTGCCACACTGCGCGACGCCCTCGCCACCTGGCACACGGAGATCGCCCGCGCCCGCGAGCTCTGCGCCGACCGCGCTCTGACCGACACCGGCCGCTTCATGGGGCAGGACGTCAACCTCCGCTGGATCTACGTCCACATGACCGAGGAGTACGCCCGCCATAACGGCCACGCCGACCTGCTCCGGGAGCGCATCGACGGCACCACTGGCGTATGACACTAGATCAGGTGGTTTCGCCTGATTGTGAGGTGACGCGCCGCCGGGTTCCGTGCCGGGCGGCGCGTCGTGTCAGGGTGCTCGGGTGGCTGAACGTGTGCGCGTGCGCGAGATCGATGACGACGAGGGGCAGCGGCTGCTGCGGATCATCCGCCGGGGCACTGGTTCGGTGGTGACCTGGCGGCGGGCCCAGATGGTGCTGCTGTCCGCGCAGGGCATGCCCATAGCGAAAATCGCCGAGGTGACGTTCACCAGCACGGACCGGGTCCGCGACGTGATCCACAACTTCAACGCCGACGGCTTCGACTCCCTGTACCCGAAGTACAAGGGTGGCCGGCCCAAGACCTTCACCCTCCCAGAACGCCGTGAGATCAAGAAGATCGTCAAGTCCAAGCCGGCCGAGCACGGCCTGCCGTTGTCGACCTGGAGCCTGGCCTGGCTTTGTTCACCGGTTTCGACAGCAGTTGTTCAGTGCTTCGGGAGGCACCCGGGCCGCGGCGTGTTCGATGTTCACGAGAAGCGACAGCACCCGCGCACGCCGATGAGAATGTTGCCGCTCCAGGCGGACCCTGCAAGCTACTGGACGCTCCAGCGGTGCGGATGGTCGGGATCGGTGGGGCAAGCGAAGACGTTGAGCTCGCCGGAGCGGCCCACGGTGACCTCGGTGGGGGTTGCGGACCGAAAGGCGGCCAGGTCTCGGTCCTAGCGGCCGGCCGTCGGGTGCCACTCGCGGCGGAGGAGGCCGAAGACCCAGGAGTCGGAGACGTCGCCGTTGACGACGCAGTCCTCGCGGAGGGTGCCTTCGCGGACGAAGCCGAGCTTCTCTAGCACCCGGGCGGACGCCACGTTGCGGGTGTCGGTCTCGGCCTGGACGCGGTTCAGGCCCAGGGTGTCGAACGCCCACCGCAGGACGGCGTGCGCGGTCTCCGTGGCGTAGCCGTGGCCCCACGCGGCGGCGTCGAAGACGTAGCCCAGGGACGCGCTGCGGAAGTCCGGGTTCCAGCTGGTCAGGCCGCACCAGCCGATGAACGCGCCGTCGAAGACGCGGTCGACGGCCACCCGCGCTCCCGTGCCTTCCTCCTCGATCGTTCGGCAGGTCGCGATGAAGCGCTGGGCGCGGGCCGGTTCGGTCCACGGCGAGGAGTCCCAGTAACGCAGCACGTGGGCGCTGCTGTGCAGCGCGTAGAGCGGCGCCGCGTCGGCGTCGGTGAACGGCC
>NZ_JBEZKL010000261.1:0-4050 GCF_040704695.1 Streptomyces sp. NPDC048411 | reverse complement strand
CTTGCGGGCCGGGTCGGTGAAGACGCAGGAGGCGACAAAGAGGGGGACGTCGGCGCCGTGTTCGGCACGGGCGGTGCCGTTGAACGTCTGGATGTGGCGACTGCCGACCGTGCGGTGCTTCGCGTAGCGCTTGCACGAGATCACGATCTTCCTGCCGTCCGGGAGGCGGCCGATGACGTCGGCGCCCAGGTCGCCGGCACCGCCGACCCGCTGTACGTCAGTGCAGCCGTCCCGGCGGCACAGCTCAGCGATATACTCCTCGAACTCGCGGTCGTCCATCGCCCACACCGCTTCCAGCGACCGGCGCGCTTGCCGTCGCGCCTCTTCAGCCAGCCGCGCCTCCTCGGCTTGCGCTTCGCGTCGCCCGACGCGCACCAGGCCGGTGACGACGACCGCGGCCACCACGGCGGCTAACGCCGCCAGCAGCACCGTTCCCATGTTTCTGCCCTCCCGTAGTGCGGCTGCGCGCCGTCCTTGTTGCTCCCCCATCTGGTGTGGGGTCTATCCGGTGAGGTTGGCCAGGTAGGAGGTGCCGGTGTTCCACGGGGTGGATTCGACGCCGAAGCCAGTGTGGTTGCCGTTGTGGAGGTGGACGAGCTTTCCGGCGACATGGACGGCGTCGCCGGCACGGAAGGCTCCGGTGTAGGCGCAGCCCCCGTGAGTTCGCGAATTCTGAAGGGCGCTCGGGGCGAACCCACGGGTTTGCGGGCGCTCACGTAGATTCCCAGCCAGAAGTTCACGATCTTCCGCAGGGGAATCCCGGTGTGAGCGTCGCGGTCACCACAGGAGGGTGCGGGTGTGGAGCGTGCTGTGGGGCCGCATTCGGAATGTCCTGTTCCGATGTGCCGACCTGGTCTTTCTCAAGATTCTCAGGTGCGGGACATGGCATTTCTGTGTCACCGCATTGTCCCTTGACTCATTGCTCGACAGCAGCGGGCCGTGCAATTGAAGGGGAGCAATTGTCAATCCCTGTGAATGAGCGAAGCACGGTAACGGGTTGGCGCCCTGGATGTCCTGCCGGTCGGCGATCCCTCGTTCGGCATGTGGCAGTCAGCCGGCTGGCAGGACATCCACGCCGAGCGCCATGAGTTGTTCGACGACGGCGTTGTGGGGGTCGGCGTCGGTGATCAGTCCGCTGATCTTCTCCAAGGGCAGGACGCGGAACCGCGATGCCGTGCCGATCTTCTCGGACGAGGCGAGGACGTAGGTGTCCGCGGCCCGCGCGGCCAGGGCGCGCTTCATCGCGGCCTCCTCGGCGTCGCCGGTGGTCAGTCCCGCCTCCGGGTGCACGCCGGTGACGCCGAGAAGGCACAGATCGGCGGAGACGTTCTGCGCGGCCTCGACCGCGGCAGCACCGCAGGCGACCGCGGAGTGCTTGAAGATGCGGCCACCGAGCAGGAAAAGCTCGACCTGCGGGTGGTCGAGCAGGGCGGCGGCGATCGTCGGACTGTGGGTGATCACGGTGCAGGCCAGGCCCTGCGGGAGTGCTTGGGCGACGGCCAGGGCGGTGGTACCACCGTCGAGGATCAGCGCGCCGCCCGGCCGGACCAGCCCGGCGGCCACCGAGGCGACCTTCCGCTTGCCGTCGGGGGCCACGGTCTGCCGGGCGGCGTAGTCCGCCACGGCCGGGGAAACAGGGAGCGCCCCGCCGTAGACCCGCTGGCACAGCCCCTCGGCCGCGAGATCGCGTAGGTCGCGTCGCACGCTGTCCTCGGAGATCCCCAGTTCGGCGGCGACGTCCTTGGCGACGATCTTGCCCTCGTGGGCGAGCAGACCTAGCAGGTGGTCACGGCGTTCAGCAGCCAGCATTCGCACTCTCTCCTGTTCTTGCACGTTTCTGCATGTATCGTAGCGCTCCATGACCGACAAGCCCATGCTCATCCTGATCGCCGGGCCCTACCGCTCCGGCACCGACGGCGACCCGCAGGCCATGGCCGCCAACCTCGCCCGCCTCGAAGCAGCCGCCTGGCCCGTC
Source organism: Streptomyces sp. NPDC048411 (assembly GCF_040704695.1). NCBI lineage: Bacteria > Bacillati > Actinomycetota > Actinomycetes > Kitasatosporales > Streptomycetaceae > Streptomyces > Streptomyces sp. NPDC048411. The sequence continues at coordinate 2,075 of NZ_JBEZKL010000261.1, read as the reverse complement.
TTCGCCGCCGGCCACCTCCCCGTGATCGGGGAGTGGATCGCCCTGCCCGTCCTGCACTCAGCCGGCGCGGGCCCCACCGACCCCCTCGCCGACCAGGTGCTCTACCCGACCGCCGACCGCCTCCTCGCCCACTGTGACGCCGTGCTGCGCCTGCCCGGCCACTCCACCGGAGCCGACCAGGACGTCGCCACCGCCCGCCGCCGCGGCCTGCCCGTCTATCACGATGTGGCCGAGATCCCCCGCCGCACCCCGCAGGAGACCGCGTGACAAGCCGCCCCGGCATCGACACCCCTGACCACCGCGACCGCACCGGCCTCGACCAGGCCGGACGCGACCTGGACCGCAACCCCGGCGTCATGGTCCGCGACGTCGAGCTCACCTCCCAGGGCTGGCATGTACTGCGCCGCACCACCTTCGACTACCGCCGCCGCGACGGGCGTTGGGTAACCCAGCAGCGCGAGACCTACGACCGCGGCAACGGCGCCGTCGTCCTGCCGTACGACACCGGACGTCGCTACGTCCTGCTCACCCGCCAGTTCCGCTACCCGGCCTACGTCAACGACCACCCCGACGGCATGCTCGTCGAAGCGGCCGCGGGGCTGCTCGACGCGGACGACCCGCCGACCGCTATCCGGCGCGAGAGCGCCGAGGAACTCGGCGTCACGCTCGGCCCGCTCACCCACGTCCTCGACGCCTACATGAGCCCCGGCTCCGTCACCGAGCGCCTCCACTTCTTCGCCGCCCCCTACACCCCGGCCGACCGGACCGGGACCGGCGGCGGACTCGAGGAAGACGGCGAAGACATCGAGGTCCTCGAACTGCCCTTCGCAGAAGCCCTCGCCATGACCCGCGACGGACGCATCACCGACGGCAAGACCATCCTGCTCCTGCAATGGGCAGCCCTGGACGGACCCTTCGCCCCCGCAGCGGGCGACCGCTGACAACGCCGCCCCCAACGGACGATCTCGTCGATCAAAGAGCCGGACTGAGGGAATGTGGGTCTGACCTTCCCCTCGTAGCGTTGAGACCGTGACTGCAGGAGAAGTTGGGAGTCATGGCGGATAAGGGGCAGAAGTTCGAAGCGAAGTTCCGCGAGGGGGCTGCAGCAGACCACGGGTAGTGTCACCCGCCCCGGCATGGCGCTGCACCGGCCGGACCCGGGGTCCGGGGCGGACGGTGGGTTTGCGTATCTCGTACGGCTCGTCGCCGGTGAGCCATTCGGTGGCGGTGGTCTGCTCGCCGTGTCTGCGGTGGTCGGTGCCGTTGAGGGCGAAGTAGCGCAGAGCGGCGAACTCGGACTCGATCCAGTTCAGCCACGATCCGCAGGTCGGCAGGAAGACCAGCTCGACGTCGTTGGCCGCGGCCCAGGCCCGAACGTTTGGGTGTTTGTGCGCGGAGAAGTTGTCCAGCACGACGTACAGCTTCTCGCCGGGCCAGCGGGCGCGCAGGGCTTTGAGTAGGGCGAGAAACTCGCGCCAGCGCTTGCGCCGGCAGATCCGTTAGTACATCTTCCCGGTGGCCAGGTCGAGGGCGGCGAACATGTGCATCACGCCGTCGTAGCGGTTATAGGTGGCCCGCAGGCGGCGCGGTGAGCCGAGGGGACGCCAGGCCTTGCCCTTGCGGGACATCAGGTTGAACGGGTCGAACTCGTCCAGGCACACCACCCGGCCATCGCTCAGCGGGGTGTCGTACAAGGCCAGGACCCGGTGCATCTTGGCAATGAAGTCAGGGCGTTCGACGACTTCCAGGTCGTGGTCGTCTGCCCGGAGACCTTGCCTTCACGCAGTATTCCCCGCAGCGTCTCGCGGCTGACCACAAGGACGACGGCCTGCTCGCGGTCCTGCTGATCCGCTGCAGCCTTCACCCTTCCTCCATGCTCACCGGCCGGACGAACACTCCCGGGCGACGCCCCACGACCACCTCCGCGCTCACGACCTGGGAGCAGCCTGCCGCGCAACAGACGGAGGATCAATGAAGCTCCGCCATCTTGAAGTGGCTGGTCAGCAGGGGTGGCGTGACCCCGTTTCGGGGTGCTCGTGCTGGTCGTGGGCGGCAGTCTGGGGTGTAGATCGTCC
>NZ_JBEZKL010000260.1:0-4090 GCF_040704695.1 Streptomyces sp. NPDC048411 | reverse complement strand
CGCTGTCCCTCCTGTCGCGACACCACTGGCTGGGCTGCGAGGAATCCCTGCCGCTGCTCGACGACCGTGCACCCTGATCCGAGAGAGCGACCTAGCCGTACGGGTTGAGTGCCCAGAAGCGGACGGTGTCGCTGCGACGGTCGAACCACAGGTTGGTGGAGTAGCCGCTGCCGTCGCGGTCGAGCTCGTGCGACCGGACCCACTGCGGGTTCTCCGGCCCCTCGCCCTTGAGCGGCTTCTCGAACCACGAGGAGAAGTCATCGGCCGGCCCCTCGGAGACGAAAGCGTGGACCGCTGTCAGCTCGGCAAGTTTCCCCGGTGTCAGCCCGGCAAAGCCCGAGATCACCAGCTCCGGCGACGGTATGCCCCGGTCGTTGTCCCGGCTGCTCACCCACTTGGCGTCGGCGAGCGGGCCCAGCAGCGGGAACGCCCGCTCCAACGGTGCGGTGTCGGTATGCCAGTCCCCCTTGGCCCCGTTCGCCACCTGGCGCAGGGCCCACCAGGCGGGTAGGACCGCCAGCCCCGCACCGATCCCGATCAGCTTCCGTCTCTTCACCGCGATCCCCCTCATGCCTGACATCGGGGGCACCTTAACTGGCTCAAGCACCTCACCCGGACCACCTACTGATCGCAACCAAATACGCCCCCTAGCCGGCCGACTCGCCGTTCGGCCTGCACCGCGTCACGCCCACTGGATGCCCAGTTCCCGTAGCGCGTCCAGCTGGTCCTGGGTGAGTTTGTCGCGTCTCGAGCGGGTGTTGGAGACCCATACGCCCAGTTTCACGGCCACCGGCTCGGTCTCGCCGTCGACCGCGATCTCTTCGCCGTGGCTCCTTGGCACCGGCCGGTGCGTTCCTTCCCGCTCGACCCACTGCGCGAGGGCCGCGAGGCCGCGCTGGAACGCCTGCTGCGCTTTGCCCGAGCCCTTCGCCGCGCGTGTGGCCGTCGGGGCGGGCCGCGCAGTGGGCGATACGCCCAGTGCCGACAGCCGCCGCTGCTGTTTCTCCGACAGCTGCGCCCAGGAGTTCGCCTGCCGCTGGAGCCACTTCCCGAGGTCGTCGCCTTCGAAGGTGGCGCCGGGCTGGATGTCGGGCAGGACGCCGTCGGGTTCGGTGTCGGCGGTGTCGGCGAGGACGCGGTAGTGGCGTTGCCAGTCCAGTGGCCAGGGGCAGTTCCAGTCCGGGTCGATGGCGGCCAGTTGCTGCGCGCGCTGCTGGGCGCGTTCGGGGTTTTTGCCGAGGCCGCCTTTCCTGCGGAGGTTGGCCATGTGCTGCCCCACGGGTACGAGCTCGTTCTCGGCGTCGCCCCATACCGCGTCCTGCCTCGGGGCAAGGTGCCCGTGCGCACGGTGGTACGAGCGCAGCATCGCCAGCTTCGTCTCCCAGGCTTCCTCGCCCGGCTCCCACACCATCTCGGCCTCGTCCAGCAGTTCCTTGCGATGGTCGTCCATCTCGCCTGCCCGCAGGGCCTTGCGCTGTTCGTGGACCCACCTCCCCAGGGGAAACGTGGTGACCCCGAGCTCGGTCTCCGTGTCATAAGGAACGGCGTAGAGCCCGGTGATCTCGTTCTCGGCCCGCCAACGTCGCAGGGCTTGGTAGCCCTCGAGCCAGACCAGGGATTCCGGCCGGTACACCCGCGTGCGCAGGAACGCCGCGATCGTCGCCGCGTCACGGGGAGAGGAGAAGTGCAGCAGCGCCGACTCCACCGCGGCCTCGGTGCCGTCCTGCTCCTGGTCCTCGCCGCGGGCCCCGACGATCCGCCCTTCGTCGTCCCGCTTCACGTGCACCTTGCGCTCGTGCTTGCCGCGGGACAGGGCACGGGAGGCGAGCTGCTCAACGAGTCGTTCATCATGAGAGCGCAGCCCGTTCAGTATGGCTACCAGGGGTGCAAAGCTGGCTGAGGCGATCATGTCGTCGGGGTCTTCGCCGGGTTCCAGGAAGACGGGCACGATGATGCGGGCGATCTTTGTGGTTCCGTCTGGGTTGGGGCGGAGTGCGCGGCCGATGTTCTGGACGATTTCGATCTGGGAGCCGCGGGTGTCGGCGAAGCAGATGGCTTCGACTCCCCGTTCGCCGACGATGTCGACGCCTTCGCCGAGGACGCGTACGGAGGCGAGGAACGCCCGGTGCACCCGCCGGTTCTGGGCGTTGATGCCGCCTGCGAACTGTCGTAGGACGTCGCGCCGCTCGGATACGAGGTGGTCGCCGCACAGCCAGTTCGCCCACACGCGGTCGGCGGGTACGTGACGGTCAGCCTCCAAGTCGTAGAATTTTGCGGCGATAGACGACTTCGGAAGCTCCTCAGCGTCCTTCAGCGTCTTGTCGGACGCCTCGCTGCGGTAGAGCTCGGCCGCCGTCTCGGGCAGCTTGGCCGCGAACGCGGCGGCCTCCTCGACCCGCTGATGGAAGGTCATGACCGTACGCAGATTGTTCGCCGCGGCGTGCTCCAGGAGCGCGGTCTGCAGGAGGGCCAGACGCCGGCCCCGCAGCGCCTCTTCCGAGAGTCCCAGGATCGGGTCCGGGTCTCGAATTTCGAGGACATCAATCTCGAATCCTGCCAAAATGCCCCGTTCGATGGCCTCCGAGAGCCCGAGCTCGAAAATCCATTCGCCGTAGGGTCCTGCCGGGTCGCTTCGCATCGAGGCGATTTCCAGCTCCTGGCCGTCCTTGCCCTTCTGCGGCCGGGGCGCAGTCAGGATCCGCGGCGTGGCGGTGAGGTAGAGCCGGAAGTCCGCGGGGATCCGTTGGTTGTCGTGGATCCCAGCCCAGGGCCGGCCTGCATCCCCTGCGGTTGTGTGGGCTTCATCAACTACCGCGAGGTCGAACGGGGCCATCGACTGGCCGTACAGCCGCTCCCCGCCCGCTAGAGCGGCCTCCAGAGGCCCGCGCACCTTCCGCTGCCCGGCAGGGCCATCGGGATCCTCACGGTCCACGAGAGAGGCGTACGTGGCGAACACGACGACGGTCCCGTGCCCGGCCCACAGGGCGAGCTGGATCGGGTTCGTGGTGGTCCGCACGCCGAGCTGCTCCAGGACGTCGTCCTTCTCCAGCGAGCACACGGCGACCATCGGGGCCCCGTGGCCAACACGGCGCCACGCCTGGGCGGTCTGCACGAGGAGGTCGAGGGTGGGCACCATGACGAGGATCCGGCCGCTCCGGAAGCACTCCAGGGCGGCGGCCGCGGCAGTGATCGTCTTCCCGGAGCCGGTCGCTGACACGATGGTGGCACGGGCGCCCCCCGCGGGCACTGTGTTGCGTGCGGGGAATCCCACCCACTTGCGGATACGCGCATTCGCGTCCACCTGGTGTTCTCGAAGTTGCACAGACGCCATATCGAACCTTTCCGTCTCTAAACGAGGTGGGTGGAACGAGTCACTGAAGATCCGGAATGAGAATGAAAGATCTGCCCGTATGATCCCGGACATGATCCGTCCTGTCTCAGGGCCTCCTACGTGGAAGCACCTCCTCAGCTCCCTCACGCTGGTCTCCGCTATCACGGGCGGCTGGTACGCGCTCCAGCCGGTCTACCCCGACTGCGTAATCCTCTCCGGCAGATATGTCCCCAATGACGGGAAGACATTGTCTGACACCGAGCTGGCAGAGCGTGCCTTCCGGGAAGCAATCGAATCAGGGCAGTGCGAACCCGCGCGTGCACGATGGAGAACCTGGGTTCAATAACCCCCTTCCGGGCGTGCTCTATTTCTGCCAATGCTACATGTGCATCATCTCCCACGTATCCGCCATGCTGAAACCCAACACGAACGAGCACCCCCTCCGCTTGTAGCCAGCCAAGCCCGCATAGCGGGCTTCAGGTCCTGGAGGCGAAGCCGGAAGGACCCCAGAGCGGGGGAGCGCAGCGGACACACCCTCAGACGGGCACGAAGTGCCCGTCAAATCCCTTACAGGAGACCAATTAGCCCGCACCTGATGCCCCACCAGTCAGGGCCCCCGCAAAGCGGGCCGGCCCCCTCAACTCCAGGAGCGAAGCGGAGGGAGTTGGCCCGGCGCAGCCGGGCACGCTGCGCGAAGCGCAGACTCCGTGAAACGGAGTTAACTCCGGTGCGAAGCACCGGAGTTCGCACCCGCAGAGC
>NZ_JBEZKL010000259.1:0-4165 GCF_040704695.1 Streptomyces sp. NPDC048411 | reverse complement strand
CCGCATCGTCCCGTTGACCTTGATGAAAACCTCGTCCAGATGCCATTTGCCGCCGGGACGCGGCTGCCGACGGCGCAACTGCGTGGCGTAGGCGGGGCCGAACGTGGCGCACCAGGCCCGGACCGTCTCGTAGGAGACCGTGATGCAGCGTTCCAGGAGGAGCTCCTCGACCTCCCGGTACGAGAGCGGGAAACGGTGATACAGCCACACAGCGTGACCGATCACCTCGGGCGGAAACCGGTAACCCCTGTACGACTACGGTGCCGTCCCGCTCTCCACCCGCAGCCATTCCCCGCAACGATCTACACCAAGATCACCCCACGGCCCGAGCCAAACCTGACAACGCCTGAACGAACGCGTCAGCGTCTGGAACCACATCACCGGGCTCACCAGCATGCCCACAACAGCCTGAGCCCACGGCCCACACCCCATCCCCACCACACCCCGACACGTCCTCAGCCAGACAAGCCCCGGACAAGTTGACAACGCCGGTTCGACCGCGTGAAGTTCCTGCGCTACAGCGAGGCGCGCGGCGACTACGACCAGGTCGTCCAGACGCTCAACGCTTCTGACCCGCACGTGAAATAGCAGGTACGTGTCACGTTATTGATCTTGGCGGATCAGGCGGGCCGCGTGCTCTGCCGTGATCATGACGGTGACCACCGGGTTGACCGACGGGATGGTGGGGAACACCGACGCGTCTGCCACCCGCAGCCCGCGCACGCCGCGCACCCGCAACTCGGGATCAAGCACCGCGAGCGCGTCGTCGGGGGCGCCCATCCGGCAGGTTCCGCTGACGTGGTAGACCGTCTGGTGGGTCGCGCGGGCCAGAGCCGAGATGTCGGCATCCGACGTCGCCTGCGGGCCGGGGAACACCTCGCGCCGCAACTGCGACGCCATGGGTTCTGAGTCGCCGATCCTCCGGGCGGCGCGCACGGCAGCGACCAGGACGGCTTCGTCCGCTCCGCCGGGGTCGGTGAAATACCGGTAGTCGATAGCCGGCCGTTCATCCGGATCGGCGCTGGTGATCCAGACACGGCCGCGACTGCGGGGCTTGGCCACGTTCGGCGCGATCGCCATGTAATACGGCGGCATCGCGACGCCATGCGCGACCACGTGGTCCACCCACGCCTCGACCGGGAAGTGCATCGTGATGTCCGGGTGCGCCCCATGCGGGTTCAGCCGCAGCAGCGCCCCGGCATCCCAGCCGGTGGCACAGACCCTCGACGGCGGCTCGGCCACCTCCCACAGGACGATGCCCTCGGCGTGATCCATCAGATTGCCGCCGACCCCTGGCAGATCGACGCGGACGTCGACGCCGACGGCATCGAGCACGGCGGCCGGCCCGACCCCCGACAACTGCAGCAGGCGCGGGGAGTCGATGGCCCCGGCGCAGACGACGACCTCCTTACGGGCGAAGATCTCTGCGGTCGCTCCCTCGCCAGTGCGGATCAGGGCGCCGGCTGCCCTGTTGCCGCCGTCCAGCATCAGCCGCAGCGCCCGCGTCTGCAGCAGCACTTGCAGGTTGGCGCAGCTGCGCTGGGCCGGGTGCAAATAGCAGATGGAGGACGAGGACCGGGTGTTGGTCTCCGGGCAGTAGCCGATCTCGAAGAAACCAGTGCCCTCGATGACGTCCTCGTCGTTCCAGGCCGACCGGACCGGCAGGCTCAGCGCGGAGCTCGCCGATCTGATGACATCGGCCACGAACGGATTCTGGTCCTGATGCGGCACCGGCGTGATCGGAGTCTGCAGCTGCTCGAAATACGGGTGCAGCGTGGCGGCGTCCCAGCCGTCGGCCCCGACGTCGACCCACTCTTGCAGATCGGCCACCCGCGGCCGCCACGAGATCATGGTGTTGGCGGTGGAGCAGCCGCCAAGGATCCGCAAGCGGGCCTGCCGGATATCAGAGTTGCCCCGTTCCTGGGGCACCGAGCGGTAGTCCAGGTCATACTCGCCCTCCAGCATTTCCGCCCACCGGCGGATCGAGCGGGCCCGTGGCTCGTGCTCATCGCTCGGGCCCCACTCGATGAGGCCGACCGAGACGGCCGGGTTCTCGGCCAGCCGCGCCGCGACGACGCAGCCGGCCGTGCCGCCCCCGACCACGAGGTAGTCGAACTCGGTCATTGGTCTCCTCTCAGCGCGGTAGCGCCAGATGCTCAGCTCAGAGGAAGCCCACGCATAACTCTACCCGTTCTGCGAGAAGTGGTCTTGATGACAAAGGAGCATCACGGCCGAGCACTGATCCCACGGAAGTAACCAGCTACGCTGACCAAATGGGGCCGCGGCAGCTTCGCCGACGCCTGCGAGCGGATCAACGCCCACACCGGCTCCGGCATCGGGCACCGGCAGGTCCAGGAACTCGCTGTCAGCGCCGCGGTGGACATCGACGCGTTCTACGACGCGCTCGTGCCGGCTCCCTGTACCGACGCCACGCCGCTGATCTTGTCGGTGGACGGCAAGGGCGTGGTGATAAGGCGCGAAGCACTGCGTGAGGACACTGCGAAGGCCGCGGCGGCCAAGGGCGGCAACGCGATGAAGACCCGGCTGGCGTCCGGGGAGAAGCACGGCAGGAAGCGGATGGCCACCCTGGGAGCCGTCTACGATGCCGACCCCGCGCCTCGCACAGTCGACGACATCATCGCCGACCCCGACCGGCAAGACGCCGACCACGGCGCGGCGCCCGAGCGCCGCCAGGGAGCGAAGGCCCGGTCGAAATGGTTGTGCGGCTCGGTGACCGACACCGCTGCGCAGGTGGTGTCCGCCGTGTTCGACCAGGCAGGGCACCGCGACCCCGGACACCGCCGTCCCTGGGTCGTCCTCGTCGACGGTGCCCGCCATCAGATCGACCTCATCAAGGCCGAAGCACTACAGCGCGGTGTGGACGTCCACATCATCGTCGACCTCGTCCACGTGCTCGAATATCTGTGGCGAGCAGCCTGGTGCGTGCACGACAGCGGCGATGCTTCCGCCGAGAGCTGGGTCGCCCGTCACACCCGCATCCTGCTGGGCGGCGGCGTGCAGCAGCAGACAGCCGCTGCACTCGAGGAAGCCGCCCGCGCCGCCAGACTGCGTGGCGCCCAGCGCAAGGGCATCGACGAGGCCGTGAACTACCTGACCACCAAGGCCGAGCATCTGCGCTACGACACCGCCCTTGAACACGGCTGGCCGATCGCCACCGGAATCATCGAGGGAGCATGCCGGCACCTGGTCAAAGACCGCCTGGACATCACCGGCGCCCGCTGGGGCCTGTCCGGAGCTGAAGCCGTACTCAAACTGCGTGCCGTCCGCGCCAACGGCGACTTCGACACCTACTGGGCGTGGCACCAGCAGCAGGAGTTCATCCGCAACCACCAGACGCGCTACCGCGACCAGCTCATACCCACCACCTGATCAACAACACCCTCATTGGATCTGCACCCAATCACGAATACGGCCGCGGCGGTGCGCTGGCCTACCTGGCCGCCTACGACGTCCACCGCGCGAAGGTCTTCGGCCGCTGCGAAGACCGGAGTCGTGCCCTTCATGGCCCTGGTCACCCAGCTCATGGCCCAGGAGCCTTACGCGAGCGCCAGACGTGTCTTCTGGATCGTCGACAACGGTTCTCCCACCGAGGGAAGAAGGCCATCGACCGTCTCACCACGGCCTTTCCGAACGCAGTCATGGTCCACACCCCTGTCCACGCCTCCTGGACGAACCAGATAGAGATCTTCTTCTCCATCGTCCAGCGAAAGGTCGTCCAACCCAACAACTTCACGGACCTGACCCAGGTCCGGAACCGGCTTCGCGCCTTCGAAGACCGCTACAACGCCACGGCACAGCCGTTCCAGTGGAAGTTCACCACCACCGACCTGGACGATCTGCTGGCCCGACTCGACCGGCACACACCCGGCGACCGACAAGAAGAATCCTCTGTTGCCCTGAAGCCTGATCAACCCCCGAAGGATTTCCGGAGCCGACCACTAAGGACTCGCCACCGCTGACATGGGACCAGGCGTTGGCGGCACGGAGTCCGGCTGTGCTCTCTGCGCGGAACATCCGCCGAGTTCGACCCCGTCCGCGAGGACTTCGACCGGCGCTGTCACGTTGGCTGACCGGATGGGATGATCTTCTGGTTGATCATGCTGGAGGGGACTCGTCCGTGGAGAGCGCGTCGCCGTCGTATAGG
>NZ_JBEZKL010000258.1:0-4171 GCF_040704695.1 Streptomyces sp. NPDC048411 | reverse complement strand
CCTCCGTCAGGATGCCCTGCTCGGTCCGCAGTGTGCGGTCGTAGCAGCCCTCCGACCCGTCCAGCCGGTAGCGCTCGCTCGACGTGCCGACGGCAGTGAACTCATCTCGGACGCCGAAGTCGCCGAGATACCTGACTACACCGCGTTCGCGAGCCGCAAAAAAGCAGAGCGGGTCACGGCCCGGCTGATCGTGCGCCGCGTCCGTGACCTGGCCAAACCCTCCACCGTCGGTGAGCAGGGCGAACTCTTCCCCGTCTGGCGCTACCACCCCTTCTTCACCGACAACCCCGCCCCAACTCTCCAGGCCGAGCGGGAACACCGCCACCACGCGGTCGTCGAGCAGGTCATCGCCGACAGCAAAGCCGGAGCCTTCGCACACCTGCCGTCCGGGCACTTTCACACCAACGCCGCCTGGCTCACCCTCTGGGCGATGGCCTACAACCTGCTGCGGGCCACCGGTGCACTGACTTCCGTCTTTCACACCAAGGCCACCACCGCGACTCTCCGCGGGCACCTCGTCCACGTCCCCGCCCGGATCGCACGCTCAGCCCGCCGAATCACCCTGCACCTGCCGCGGACATCGAGGGCCCGGCCGCACCGCCCCGCTCCAACGGTGAGTTGGTGTTCGCCGAGCCGTGGGAGAGCCGTGCCTTCGGCATGGCCGTCAGTTTGTACGAGGCCGGCGCGTTCACCTGGCCGCAATTCCAGGCCGCGTTGATCGACCGGATCGCTGCCTGGGCGCCCGGTCCACGCGTTGACGGGGCCGGTGGATCAGCGCTACGACCACGACGGCCGGGCCGCCCAGTGTGGGGGCTTCAGCGGCGGTTTCGGTGCGGCATCCGGACCGGCTGGTGTTCCAGGGCGCGCATGCAACACCAGGCGCGGACGTCAGCGGCAGCAGTCCGCAGCATCGCGAGGACGTTCGTGACGGTCGGACAGGCCGGACGGAGCAGCACAAGCGGTCATCATGCCGCCCTCACTGACGCAACTGTCACGGGGATGACCTGGGCAGACGCGGATTCCGGCAAGCGCAGGGTCGTTGAACCGCACTGGGTTACTGCCGAGGAACCTCAGATGTTCCGCAAAGATCTCCAAGATCCATTGCCGGTGAGACCGGCTGTTGGCAAAGTGCCAGCAATCACCCTCGCCCGAGGCCCTCGGAGGCTCGATGATCGCCCGCCGTGCCCTGGTGTCTGCCGTGTCAGCGGCAGCCCTCGCTCTTCCTCTGCTCCTCCCCACCGCAGCCGCCGGCTCATCCCCGGCAGGCGGTGCCGCAGCACCCTCCGGCTCGCGTCTCCAGCCGCCGCCCAAGCAGGCCGTCGCCACCGGTAGCGGGGGCGCAGTCTCCAGTGTGAACCCCTACGCCTCGCAGGCCGGCATCGAGGTACTGCGGCGCGGCGGCAACGCGGTCGATGCGGCGGTGGCGACCGCGGCCGCGCTCGGAGTGGTCGAGCCGTACTCGGCAGGCGTGGGAGGCGGCGGCTATTTCGTGTACTACGACGCCGCCAAGAAGAAGGTGCACACCATCGACGGCCGAGAGACGGCCCCGGCCCGGATGCACTCCGACTCCTTCATCGACCCGTCCACGGGCAAAGCCATCCCGTTCCAGGAAGCGGTCAACTCCGGCCTGTCCGTGGGAGTTCCGGGCACCCCGGCGACCTGGCAGAAGGCCCTGGACGACTGGGGCACCGTCTCGCTCGGGCGCGCACTGCGTCCGGCCACCCGGATCGCCGACGACGGCTTCGTGGTCAACGACGAATTCCGCGCCCAGACGGCGATGAACGAGGCCCGCTTCCGGGACATCACCTCGACCTCCGAGCTGTTCCTGCCGAACGGTGAACTCCCCGTGGTCGGCAGCCGTTTCCGCAACCCCGACCTGGCCCGTACGTACCGGGAACTGTCCCGCGAGGGCATAGATGCGCTCTACCACGGCGACATCGGGCGTGATGTGGTGCGCACCGCGCAGAACCCGCCGGTGGCCGCGGGCTCCGACCGAACGTTCCGGCCCGGACTCATGGAGCGGCGCGACCTCGCGAACTACGCGGTGGTGCGCCGGGACCCGACCCGCATCACGTACCACGGGCTGGACGTCTACTCCATGGCGCCGTCCTCCTCCGGCGGCACCACCGTCGGCGAAGCGCTCAATATCCTGGAGAACTTCCCTCTGTCGTCCGCCGACCGGGTCCAGGCGCTGCACCACTACCTGGAAGCCAGCCGGATCGCCTTCGCCGACCGCAACCGCTGGGTGGGCGACCCCGCCTTCTCGGACGTGCCCACGAAGGCGCTGCTGTCCAAGGAGTTCGCGAAGGACCGGGCCTGCCTGATCCGGCCCGACGCGACACTGACCAGCCCGCTGGCCCCGGCGGACCCGCGCGGCGCGACAATCGGCTGTGCCCGGGGGAACGGCACTCAGGAGCCTTACGAGGGGCCCTCGACGACCCATCTGGTGACCGCCGACCGTTGGGGCAACGTGGTCTCGTACACCCTGACGATCGAGCAGACCGGAGGCTCGGCCATCACTGTGCCCGGACGTGGCTTCCTGCTCAACAATGAGCTCACCGACTTCGACTTCACTCCGCTCACCCCCGGGGTACCCGACCCGAATCTGCCCGCGCCAAACAAGCGCCCGCGCAGCAGCATGTCGCCGACGATCGTGCTGCGGGACGGGAAGCCGGTGATCGCGGTCGGTTCGCCGGGTGGCGCGACCATCATCACCACGGTGCTGCAGACTCTCGTCAACCGTTTCGACCTGGGCATGTCGCTGCCAGATGCGGTCGCCGCTCCGCGGATCTCGCAGCGGAACCGGACCACGACCGACGCCGAACCCGCCTTCCTCGACTCACCCGAGCGCACCGCGCTCGAAGGCCTCGGCCAGCACTTCGTCCTGGCCCCACAGACCTTCACCCCCTCCCCGGAGATCGGAGCGGTGGCCGCACTGGAGTTCCAGCGCGACGGGAAGGTCACGGCGGTCGCCGAACCCAAGCGGCGAGGTGGCGGCTCGGCCATGGTGGTGAACGAGAGCCGTTGACACGGCGAACGTTGCATCACTCGGGCCCCGCGCAACGCCTCGGTGCTTACGACGAAAACGCAGACTCCATCGCCAGTCTCCTCGGCCCCACGCCGGAAGGGTTGGCCTGACAGCCCACAATCGCAACGCGACTTTGCCTCGCGGTGAGCGCTGTAGTTGGCGAAATCTGTCAACTACAGCGCTCAGTGTGCGCGGCAGGGGGGCGGCGGGCACACTGCGTTCGTCGATGCGCCGAGCTTGATGCAGGCATCGCGGATGGCGAGGATCTCCGCGTGTGCGGTGGGGTCGCCTGTCTGGGCGACCTTGTTGGGGCTCTCGGCGAGGATCTCGCCGTCCTTGACGATGACGGTCGCGAACGGGCGGCCGCCCTCGGCGACGTTCTGGCGGGCGATGTCGATGGTGCGCTGGACGAAGTCCATGAAAGATCCTCCAAAGACGGAAGGGGGATGCGAGGCCCCGGCAGGCGGCTTCGCAGGGTTCAGGGAACGGGGCGGGGCGGGCCGGAAGACTGTTTCCGGCCCGCCCCGTTGCCGTCCGTGTGTGACGCTGTATCGGCGCCGGTCAGAAGGGCTTGGTCGGCAGGTGCTTGCCGTCCAGGGTGATGACGGCGCGCTCGCCGCCCTCGGGGTCGGCGACCTTCTTCACGTCGAGCTTGAAGTTGATCGCGGAGATGATGCCGTCGCCGAACTCCTCGTGGACCAGGGCCTTGAGGGTGGTGCCGTAGACCTGGAGCATCTCGTAGAAGCGGTACATGGTCGGGTCGGTCGGGATCCGGTTCGGCATCGAGCCACGGAGCGGGATGGTCTGCAGCAGCAGCGCCGCGTCGTCATCCAGGCCCAGCAGCTCGGCCACGGCCCTCGCGGAGTCCTCCGGCAGCGGGTGCTGGCCGAGGACGGCAGCGGTGGTGAAGGCCACCGACAGGCCCGAGGCCTCAGCAATCTGCTTCCAGGACAGGTTCTTGACGGTCTTGGCCTCCACGGCCTTGGCCGCCAGGGCCTCACGAGCGGTCTGCTCGAACTGGGCGTGCACCATGATCAGCCGTTAAATTGGGTCTGGCCCGTAGTCGGTGGTGACGTCGTGTAGCCGTCAGGGCAGGAGGATGCGGTGGCGGAGGAGGTCGAAGCCGGCGCGTCCGTGCATCTG